>CAYUME010000544.1:0-2672 GCA_964445475.1 uncultured Planctomycetia bacterium | reverse complement strand
TCTTCGCGGGCCCGGACTTCAGCGAGCCGGCGTACTCCGGGCGTTTCGCCCACGCCTCGAAGTAGGGCCGGTAGCGATCGTCGTCCATCCAGAAATGGGATGTCGGCTCGTCCGCGCGGACGCGCCCCTCGGGGTAGTCCTTCCCGGTAACGCTGGCATCGACGCTGGCGTTCCACTCCAGGAAGGCGGCTTTCATCCGTTTCAGGACGTCGGGGTGGTCCCCGGACAGGTCCCGGGACTCCTTCGGGTCGTCCGCGAGATTGAAAAGCGCGAACGCGCCCTTCCCGATGTCCTGGGCGACTAGCTTGAACGCGTTGTCCACCAGGGCCCCCTGTTTCCCGAACCGGAAGGGGATGGGCTTCTCCCGACGGGGCGGGTCCCCCGCGAAGAGGGGCTTCAGCGAGACGCCGTCAACGGGCTGCAGCAGGACGGAATCCGGCAGGCCCAGAACATCGGCGAGGGTCGGAAAGATGTCCATCGTCGAAGCGGGGTAGGCCGTCACGCGCGGCGCGAGGACGGCGGGCCACTCGACGACGCCGGGCACGCGGAGGCCGCCCTCCCAGACGGAGCCCTTGTAGCCCCGCAGGCCGCCCACCGTGTCGGGCTGGATCCCCGGCAGGCCGCCGTTGTCGCTGCAGTACCAGACGAGGGTGTCCTCCGCGACACCCAGGTCGCGCAGCCCCTGGCGCAGGACCCCGACGCTCCGGTCGAAGGCGGCCAGTTCCCCGTAATGGTGCTGACTCTTCGCGTCGAGCGCGCCGAAGGGCTTCCGGTCCGCCTCGCCGGCGATCCACGGGCTGTGGGGCGAGCCGTCCCAGAGGACCGCGAGGAATGGCTTCTTCGCCTCCACGCTCGTCCGAATGAAGGCCAGCGCCTCGCGGACGATGACGGCCGAGGAGTCCCCCTCGAACTCCACGAAGGTTCCGCGCCGGCTGAGGATCGGGTTCATGTCGAAGAAGTTGGTGACGGATAGCCACGCGTCGAACCCGAAGACGCCGGGATGGTGGGGGTCGTCGCCGAGGACCGGCACGCCGGGGCCGCGCAGCCCGTTCAGGTGCCATTTGCCGAAATGGCCGGTCGCGTAGCCCGCCGCCTTCAGCGCCGCGGGCAGCGTCTTCTCCTGCCGGCGCAGGGCGTAGCCGTGGCTCGGGACGCCCGTCCGGTCGTTTGCCCGGCCCGTCAGGACGCTGGCGCGCGTCGGGGAACAGACCGGCGCGCCGGCGTAGAACCGGTCGAAGCGCAGGCCATTGGCCGCCAGGGCATCCAGGTTCGGCGTCTGGAGCACGGGGTGCCGGTAGTATCCCGTCTGCCCCCAGCCCTGGTCGTCCGCCATCATCAGCACGACGTTCGGGCGGTCCGCCGCGGCCGCCGCCGCGCCGGAGAGGACCGCCAGGAAAGCCAGCCCGACGCCGCGCGTGCGAACACGGTGAGGCCTCCGTCTCATGGCGCGCTCCTACGTGGGGTAACAAGGCCGGAGACGCCGGGATCACGGGGGAAACCCGGAGGCGCTTTCACGCCCTCCTCCGTGTCGTCTCCGTGTCCTCCGCGACTCCGTGCTTTGACATCCTGTCCAACCAACCCGGGGATTCGCGCGGCCTCGCGAACCCGTCTGCCGCCAAGATCGCCAAGGGGAACCGAGAGGACGCCCGGATGTCGTTCGTGGCGTTCTTTCCGTGCCTCTTGGCGTTCTTGGCGGCGATACCCGGGGGCGGTTCGACCGCACGGGGGGGGGCTCACACGGGAGTGCTTCCGCTGGCCGCGACCATACGATCGGATCATCTCGCTTCTTCGACCTTCCACTCGAGCACCCCGCCCGAAAAGCCGTCCCGGAGCTGCACCCGGATCCGCAGGGCCTTCGTCGTCACGGGCGCGAACGTCGTCCGGTTGATCCGGTCCGTCTCCACGCCGAAGGCCGGGGCGCCCGGCACCGCCTTCCAGTCGCCGCCGTCGAGGTAGTGCAGCGTCCAGGATTCCGGCACCCGGCACTGGCCGCGGCCCGTGTCGTCGAACCAGTAGACCTCGACCGCCCCGACCGTCGCGGGCTCCGCGAAGTCGTACTGCACCCACTCCGCCGTCCCCTTGTGGTCCCACCAGGTCATGCGGGGGATGTCGTGGTCGCCGGAGCTTTTCGGCTCCTTGCGGTCGTTGACCGCGGCGGTCGCGTCGCTTCCCCAGCAGTGGGAGGCCGAGACGCGGGCCGCCGAGGCGATCGTGGGCGGCGGGGGGACGTCGGCGAGGTCGGGCGTCCGGGGGAGCCAGACCGCCATCTCATTGGCACCGCGGTGGCACCAGGCGTAGTAGGGGATCGCGGTGAGATCGGCCGGCTTCGTCGCGGGCTTTCCGTCCGCCCCGGCGAAGGCGGCCTGCGCCGCGGCGCGCAGGACGGTCACGCCGCCGAGCAGGTCGGGGCGGCGCTCGGCCCGGACGGCGGCGCCGTCGGGCAGGACAAGGTTGAGCGCGCGGCCGCCGTGGTCGGCGCCTTCGACGCAATAGACGATCGGCCCGCGCTCGAGCGCGACGCGCCCGCGGTCGGCCGCGACGGCGTCCTGGGCGAGGACGCGGCGGACGGGCATCGGGAGGTCGAGGTCGACCGCGTCGCCGTCCTTCCACGCCCGGTCGATCACCGCGTAGCCGGCGGCGCGCTTCGCCTCGACGGCCTCCCCGTTGACACG
>CAYUME010000543.1:0-4080 GCA_964445475.1 uncultured Planctomycetia bacterium | reverse complement strand
AAAACCAGCAGCTACCTTGGGTGATGACCCTCGGCGCTGACCCGTCCCACAACGTCCCTCAGGAGTAACTGATGCGGGCAGTAAAATTACTGGTTTTACTCCTGGCCCCGGTATGGGGTCAGGAGTACAGCGTCAGCAAAATCAACGCGGAGAGAGTAGTTGTCTCGGCCCCCGAGCTGACGGTGTTTGGCACAGCAACCGTCCTGTCAGCCCCGCCCGATGCCCCCTTGCCCCGCCCCCCCGGGCCGGCTCAGGCTGTCCGCCCATGCGCACGGTTCGGGTTTCCCTCGGCGATCGATCCTATGACATCCGGATCGGACGCGGCCGGCATGGGGGCGGCATACCACATCCGCGACGGGCCGGGAAGGGGAAATCCGCCATCCTTGATCGTGCGGCGTCGTTGTAATACAGTCGACTGTTCCCGGCCCGCGTCTCTCCATCGCCCGGTCCCGCATGGCGATCCTGCACTGGTACTGGAGCCTCAAACTGCGCTGGCGCATTCCCCTCGGGGCGGCCGTCCTCCTGGGTGCCGTCGCGGGGATCACCCTGCTCGTCGCCTGGCTCCATTTCCGGCAGTGCGGGCATCTGGACCTCATCGACCTCGTCCCCGGCCGGCTCCCGCTCGTCGCGCGCTGCCGCGACGGCGGGACGCAGTGGGACCGGATCCGGGGGAGCGACGTCTACCGGGTGCTCGAGGCGCAGGTGCGGCGCCGCGGACCCCTCGTCCGGTGGGCCGAATCGGTCTCCGGGCGGCCGTGGGAGGACCTCACCGCGCCGCTGACCGCGGGCCCGGCGGCCGGGGTCCTCACGGAGTCGCGCCTCCGCGGGCTCCTGGGGAGGGACGTCGTCGTGGCGATGGAGGACGCGTCGACGCAGCCCGGCGGACCGGTCCCTCGGGCGGTCTTCCTGACCCGGATCGGGTTCCTGGAATATCTCGCCTACCCCCTCGTCCGGCGCCTGGCCCTGGGCCGTGCTCCCGGGCCGGTGTCCGACAAGCGGTACCGCCGGGTCGACCTGTATCGCCTGCCGATCCCGCGGCAGCAGGCCGGCGCCCCCGAGGGGGTTCTCGCCTTCGCGGTCAAGGGGGACATCCTCGCCGTCGCGACGGATGACGACCTGCTCCTGGAGGTCGTCGACCGGACGTTCTCGGACTGGATGCCGGCGGGCGACTCGGTCCCGTGGGCGCTGCCCGGGGGCGTCCCGTTGGCCCTGGGCGCGGACCTGCACCGGCTGGGGCCCGTCGTCCCGAACGCGCAGGGCGTGAGCGGGGTGCTCGGCCTGTTCCCGGTCCGCGAGATGCTCCTGCCGCTCGACCCCGGGGCGATGGGCCGTTGCACGCTGGCGGTCGACGTCGATCGGGACGGGGTGAGGCTCGAGGCGTCGGTCGGCCTCCGTCCCGGCGCGGTCCCGCTCGCGCCGCTCGCCCCGGAGCCCGGCGCCTCCCCGCCGGTCTCCGCCGTTCCCGACGACGCCATCGCCGTCGTCGAGCACCGCGTCGATTTCCGCGAGGTGCTGGAGCTCTTCGTCAAGGTGACGCTCGATCCGGCGCGGAAGGTGGCGGCGGGGGACGCCCTGGGGGAGCCGTTCCTGTTCTTCCAGCGCCAGGCGCGGGACGTCGAGCTGCCCGCCCTCCTGGGGCTCGGCCTGAAGACCCACCTGCTGCCCCGCCTCCGGGGCGGGATCGTCCTCGCGCTGACGCAGGAGGCGGGCCCGCCGCCGAAGACCGGGGAGGTGCCGAACCAGACGGGGATCGTCCTGGTCGGGACGACGGGCGGCGGGGACGCGGCGGAGACGGCGCTGCACGACCTGCTGCAGGCGCGCGCCGTCCCCCTCAACGCGCGGATCCCGAACGACCTGACCGAGACGCTCCTCCCCGCGGGGGACGAGTCCCTCCGGTTTCTCCGGCGGCGGAGCTGGCCGGTGCAGTTCGCCTACGGGGAGTCGCGCGGCGTCCTGGCCTTCGGGGTCCGACCGGACGCCGTCGCCCGGTCGCACGAGGCCGTGCAGGGCCGGAAGCCGGACGTGACCCGCGCGCCGCGCTACCAGGCGGTCCGGAGGGCCCTGGCCGGGTCGGGGGCGATCGACGAGGCGTCGCCGGGGTCCGACGCCCGCCTCCTGTCGCGCCTCTATGTCGATGCGCGGCGCCTGGGCGCCATGCTCCGGGAGGTGGCGCCGGACCTGGCCCTGTTCGCGAAGGACCGGATCGACGGCCCCCGCCTGCGCGCGACCCTCGAGACCCGCACCCCGCGGCAGCCCGCCGAAAACCCCGCGGCCTACCAGCAGCGGATCACCGGGCTGTTCGAGGCGGAGGTGGCGCGCGTGGTCGACGAGGCCCGGCTGCGGATCGAGGCGCCGGCGATGATCCTCGACCCGTTCGGCGCGGCGGGGGTGGAGATCGAGGCCGTCGAGGGGGCGTACCGCGTCAAGGCCGTCCTGCAGCTGAACACGGCGGGCTCGGCTCCCCCCCCCTGATCCCCGGGGCGGGCGCGGGGGCTGTCACGCGTTGGCGGGAGGGGTCGCCCCGGGAGGAAGCGCCTGGAGCCAGGCCTTGGCCTCCTCGACCGTCCGGAAGACGCGGACCCGCGTGGGGGCGCCCATGGCCTCCGTGAGGCTGGCGTACATGCGGGCCATGCCGTAGTGGGCGTCCCGCGTGGCGACGATGGCGGTGCGGCTGCCGACGAATTTTCCGGGGTGCCCGAGGTCGACCTCGGCGGCGGCCCGGATCCCGTCCCGGGTCACGTCCGTCCGTTCCACCTCCCGGAGGTCGAGGATCTCCCGGCTGTTGGGGCCGATCCGCGGGTCCGCGGCGACCGCGCGCGCGATCTGGAGGATGTCCTCGTCCGTGACCACCCCCCACAGGCGGGTGAGCTGCGCGCGGGTCTGCGGGTTGAAGGCGTAGTCGCCGGGCATCGCTGCGTCCCCCGTTCAACAGCGCGTTCAAATTCCAGTATACGACGCGGCGTCGTCGGATGCAAAGCCGGCGTCCGGGCCCTTCCGCGGCTCGGGGGGGCGGGGACCCCCTGATATATCGCTTCCGTCCGAGGGCGCCCCTCGACGGGACGCCGGCCGGATCCACGTATATATCGGGTATTCGGGGGGGCGGGATCAACGAAACGGTGACACGCGGGGCGTGGACAGGCCGAGGGGACGCGGGCCGACGGCCGGCCTTCCGGACATTCCCGTGAACGGCGTCGCCGGTCGCGTCGGGATGTCCGTCAGGGGGCCGGCGGCTTGTGGATTCGGATCGCCCGGATCGGGACCGGGCCCGTCAGCTCCAGCGTGTGCTTCCCGTTCGGAAGCCCCTGGGCGAGCGTCGTGACCGTCTCCCGCGACGGGTCGTCGTTCTTCGGCGGGGTGTAGGCGTCGACGCCCTGGAGCCGCACCTCCCACGTCACCCGGAACCCCGCCGTCAGCTCCTTTTTCACGATCTGGTAGGTGTTCTTCACCCACCAGTCGCCCGGCTCGATCGCGACGCGGCCGGAATTCGAGACGAACCGCTGCGTGGAGACGCCTGTGCCGTCCGGTCCCGTCTTCGAGCCGGCCACCTCGAACGTCACGTCCGTTGCCGCGGGGTCGGTCTCCGTCACCGTCAGCGTCCACGTCTCGGGCTGGAGCGGCTTCTCGTGCCCGATGCGGAGGAGCGCCGGCCAGAAGCCGGCCTGGGAGACGCTCGGGCGGGTGACGACGTAGAGGCCGGGGATCTCCGAGGGCTTCCGCCCGTCGATCGTCACGGCCGCGGGCTTGGCGGACGCGCCCGGCGCGGCGATCGCGTCGACGCGGTTCCCCTCGAACGCGAGCGTGAGCTTCCCGCCGCTCCATTTCACGTCCTTGCCGACCTCGAGCGTCTTCACGAGGCCCTTGTCGTAGGGGAGGGACGGCTTGTGGACGAGGTACCGCTTGACCAGCTCGGCCATCAGGAAATTGCCGTGGTCGTTGAGGTGGACGCCGTCCTTGAGGAGCTGGGCGGCCTTCCGGTGGTTGTCGGCGAGGTAGCGCTTCCAGTCGGCGCGCTGGTCGACGAGCCCGCAGCCGTACGTCTTCGCCGTGCCAGGGAGGAAGACGTGGTTCATCCACGGCGTC
>CAYUME010000542.1:0-4086 GCA_964445475.1 uncultured Planctomycetia bacterium | reverse complement strand
GGTCCACCACGATCGTCCCGCCCTCGGCCTTGAACTTCAGCCCGCCCGCGTGGCCGAGCAGCGTCACCTTCGTGCCGGGCGCTGCCGTCAGGTCCTTGAGCACGACCTGCTTCCCGGGCCAATAGGGGAAGATGGCGTAGAGGGCGCCGGGCTTCGTCGTGAAGAAGCACTGCTTGACGGCCTTCCCGTCCTTCGGCGCGGGCCCGATCGAGTTCATCAGGTCGTACTTCACCTTGTACTCGCCGAACGACTGCTTCGGCATCTCGCCATCCGACCACTGGCAGACGCGGGAGAAGGTGCGGGAGCCGTAGATCGCCTCGCCGTTGACCTTGAGCCACGCGCCCATCTCCAGCAGCCGCTGCCGCATGACGTCGGGGATCGTCCCGTCGGCCTTCGGGCCGACGTTGAGGAGCAGGTTGCCGCCGCGGCTGACGAGATCGGCGAACATGAGGATCAGCTCGCGGCCCGTCTTGTAGTCCGACTCCTTCTCGTTCTGGTTGAAGCCGTAGGAGTGGCCCATCCCGCGGTTCTCCTCCCACGGGTGGTCGGCGTTGGGCAGCCCGGCGCCGTACTCGGTGGTGTAGTAGTCGCCGTGCTTGTGTCGGCAGCCCTTGCCCCAGCGGTCGTTGACGACGATCTCCTCGCGGGAGGGGGACGCGTTGTAGATCCACGCGGCCAGCTCCTCGCTGTGCCAGTCTTTGTCCTTCAGGTCCCACTCGCCGTCGAGGAAGAGGATGGCGGGCTTGTACTTCGTGAGGACGTCCTTGAACTGCGGGATCATGTGGGTGTCGACGAAGGCCTTCTTGTCCCTGAGCCAGAGGGGGTTGAACCACTCGTAGAAGGAGTAGTAGAAACCGTACTTGAGGCCCTGCTTCCGGCAGGCGGCGCCGAGGTCGCCGAGGAGGTCGCGCTTCGGGCCGGCGTCGACAGCGTTCCAGGGACGGCCCCAGGTCCGCGTCGCCTCGGCGCTCGGCCAGAGGGCGAAGCCGTCGTGGTGCTTGCTGGTCGGGGCGACGTACTTCGCGCCGGCGTCGACGAAGAGCTGCGCCCACGCGTCGGGGTCGAACTTCTCGGCGGTGAACTTCGGGACGAACTGGTCGTAGGTGAACGCCTTCCCCCAGGTCGCCACGTGGTGCTTCCAGTAGGGGTTCTTCTCGTCCTTCTCGCCGCGCTGGTCCGGCGCCTTGTTCCCGAGGTCGTGCCAGTACCACTCGGCGTACTTGCCGACGGGCGCCCAGCAGGGGACGGCGTAGACGCCCCAGTGGATGAAGATGCCGAACTTGGCGTCGAGGTACCAGGTCGGACAGGGACGCTTGTCGAGCGACGCCCAGTCGGCCTCGTACTTCGTCTCGGCCGACGCCGGGAGGGAGAAGGCGGCGACCAGGACGGCGGCGAGGGCGAGGCAGACGACGGCGCGGCACGCGGGCTTCATGTCGGCCTCCTTAAACGTTTACGTCCGGGTCCGAGCAATTAAACACGGCGATTCGGGAAGGACGGAATTATACCCGGGGGTCCGCGTATTGCCAGCATCTTCAAAACGAATGACAAGAGGCCCGTGACGTAAAGCGGGGGGACACGGTGCCCGGGGGAGAACGGCTCCGGGGGACCATCCGCCTCCGCGCCTTGCGCTACGGCGGATAAACAAGGGGCCTCCCTCGCGACTGTGGCGGCGGGGGAGACGCGGGATCGGGGTTGTCCCCTGTCTTGCGGGACGGCCCGGGAGGCCGGGGCCCAACCCCTCCCACCCGCCGTCGCCAGCGCTGCGCACCGGGTGCTTGTCAACCGGGACCGGATCGCTACAATGCCGTCACATCGTGACCCCATCCCGAGGTGACGCCATGATCGAGACGCCCCTCCCACCCGCCCCGCCGGAGGGCGAGGCCGTCCGGGACGAGATCCAGCTGTGCGGGCGGCAGTTCCTCGAGGAGGTCTTCCCGCGCGAGCTGGAGACCCTCAACGGCGCCCCGGCGGGCTCGATGCGCCGCATCGACCCCTCCACGCGCTACGGGCTGACGGGCCTGGCGCTCTCGGGGGGCGGGATCCGGTCGGCGACGTTCTGCCTCGGCGCCCTGCAGTGCCTGGCCAAGCTCGGCGTGCTGAGGCACGTCGACTACCTCTCGACCGTCTCGGGCGGGGGATACATCGGCTCGTGCCTGGGCTCCCTGCTGGCCACCGGCGCCGGCACGGAATGGAAGCGGGAGTCCTTCCCGTTCTACCACGAGCTGGGGACGGACGAGCCGGCGACGGTGAAGCACCTGCGCGACAGCGGCCACTACCTGGCGTCGCGGGGGTGGATCGACCGGGTGAAGATCCCGGTCCTGCTCGGGGTCGGCGCGCTCGTCAACTTCCTGCTGCTGGCGCCGTATCTCGTGACGGCCGTGCTGGCGACCCACGCGGCGTGGCTGCTGCGGGACAACGCGACCGTGCGCGCCCTGTTCCACGCGCTCCCGCCGGCGGCCGGCGTCGCGATGCTGCTGGCGATCGCGGCGGTCTTCGCGGTCCGTCGGTGCTGCCCGCGGCTCGGCTGGCGGGGGCGCGACCGGATGGAGCGGCTCCTGGCCGTCGCCGCGCTGGCGGCCGTCGGGGGGCTGGCGCTGTACGCCTGGCCGTCGGTGCTGCGCGGCACGGCGTCGCTCCTGCAATGGAAGCCGACGGCGGCGGAGCTGGCGACGGCGGCCTCGGCCCTGGGCTTCCTGGCGCCCTACCTCTTCTCCGGAGCGACGGGCGGCCTGCTCGCCCGGCGGGGCGGCCGGCTCCTGCTGGTGTGTCTGGGCCTCCTCGGTCCGCTCTTCGTGCTCGTCGTCTACCTCCGGCTCTGCGCCTGGATGCTCTTCGGGCTCGCGCCGGGCTGGATCCCCGCGGAGGCGCAGGCGGCGGTGCAGGCCGGGCTCTACCTCGCCGGCATCGTCCCGCTCTTCGCGCTGGGCTGGCTGCTGGTGGACCTGAACGACACGTCGATGCACGGCTTCTACCGCGACCGGCTGAGCCGGGCGTACCTGATGCGGTGGCGGAACGGGAAGGGCGGCGGGGAGGACGTCGTCCCGAACGACGGGCAGCGGCTCGCGGACCTCGCGCCGGGACGCCCCTACCACCTCGTCAACGCCGCCCTCAACCTGCAGGGCTGCCGCGCGCCGGATCTCCGGGGGCGCGACGCCGACTTCTTTGTCTTCAGCCGGCTCTTCACCGGGTCGCGACGAACGGGGTACTGCCGGACGGACCGGATGGAGACGCTCGACCGGCGCCTCGACCTGGGGACGGCGATGGCGGTCTCCGGCGCGGCCGCGGCGCCGAACATGGGGGGCCTGACGGTCCGGCCGCTGACGTTCGTGATGGCGCTGCTCAACATCCGCCTCGGCTACTGGCTGCCGAACCCGGCCTGGGCGAACCGGCCGCTGGCCCGGCGGACCGTCCCCCGCTCCTTCTATTTCCTGAAGGAGCTGACGGGCCAGCTGGACGAGCGGAGCCCGTACGTCAACGTCTCCGACGGCGGCCACATCGAGAACCTCGGCGTCTACGAGCTGCTGCGCCGCCGGTGCCGGACGATCGTCGCGATCGACGCCGGCTGCGACCCGGAGGCCTCGTTCGCCGACCTGGCGCGGCTGGCGTGCTACGCGCGGATCGACCTGGGGATCCTGATCGAGCTGGACCTGGAGGCCCTCCGACCGGACGCCGCGGGGAACGCCCGCCGGCACGCCGTCGCGGGGACGATCCGCTACAGCGGAGGCGAGACGGGGACGCTGCTCTACGTGAAGTCGTCGATGACGGGGGACGAGAACGAGCTGGCGCGGGGCTACCGCGCGCGGTGCGCCGCCTTCCCGCACGAGTCGACGGCCGACCAGTTCTTCGACGAGGCGCAGTTCGAGGCGTACCGGTACCTCGGGTACCACGCGGTGCACCGGGCGCCGGGGGGCCGGGCGGCGCTGCCCAGCGTGCCGGCCCCGTCGGGCCCCGGCGACGACCCGCTGGGGCGGTGGCTGGAGGCGGTGCAGGCGAAGCTGAAAGCGCCCGAGGAATCCTCGGATACCGCGTAAGGCGTGGGAGGGGTTGGTCGGGCCCGGCGGACGATCCGTGACCGGTGGGGGCCCG
>CAYUME010000541.1:861-4090 GCA_964445475.1 uncultured Planctomycetia bacterium | reverse complement strand
TGGAGGAGGCGACGCCGCGCGAGCAGATCGACGTGACGGCGACGGCCGCCGCCCTCCTCGGCGTCCGCATCCCCGCCTCGAAGGGCGAGGTGATGGACGAGCTCTTCATCCCGGGGCGCGCCCCCCGGGCGCCCGCCGGGAACCGCGAGGCGCCGGCCCGCGAGCTCGTCCCCGCAGGGCGGTGACCGCCCCACCCCGGCTGCCTCCGCTGCCACGACATCCCGGCCCTCAATTCCGTGTCTTGGCCTTGCCTGGGGAAGGAGGGCGTTTCTGTTTAAACGACTCCCCCATAGCAGCTTTCTATCATTCCGGCCCCAGGAACGCCGCCAGGATCCGCCCGAGGATCTGGAAGCCGCGCTCGTTGGCGTGGATCGGGTCGCGCTTGAACCACCCCATCCCGTACGGCGACGTCCGGATGTACCGTCCCCACGGTCCCGTCATGTCCAGGAACCCGCACCGTTCCTCCGCGGCCAGCGCCTTGAGCCGCGTCCGGTAGCCGGTCCCCTCCGCCGGCACCGCCTCCGTCCAGCCCTTGTCTTTCCGCGGGTCCGTCGCGCCGAACGCCCCCGTCATCAGCAGCACCTCCACCTCCGGCGCCTTCGCCCGCACCTGCCGGATGACCTCCCGGATCGAATCGACGTCGTCCCGCTGGCTGATCCCGCCGATCATCAGCAGGTCCGGCTTGTGCTTCAGCACCCAGTCCTCCACCCGGTTCTCGTCCTTGTACCACCAGCAGCCCGTCGAGCCGCGGACCGACGTCACCTTCTCCACCTTGCATTTCGGGTACGCGCGGCCGAGGAGCCGCTCGTACTGGGAGGAGCTGGTGTCGTTGACGATGCTGTCGCCGAGCATGACGATGCGCAGCGACGGCCCCCCGGCCAGCCGCTTCCGCGTCTTCTCCAGGTGCGTCCACCGGTCCGCGGGCGGCGCGAACGCCACCGGCTCCATCGTCCCGTAGACGGCGTCGATCCGCGCCAGCGGGGTCATCCCCCGGTACGGATCGGGGACCGTCGCCTCGCCGTTGACGAGGAAGAAGCCGGGCCGGAAGAAGCGGCCCCGGCTCTCCTTCGGTTGCTCCTCGGCGACCCGGATCCGGATCTCGTGCTCCTTCGCCGGATCGAGGTCCTCGGCCAGGAGCCGGCAGTGGGCGCGGAAATAGCCCTTGCAGAAGACGTCCCAGTTGCCCTTCTTCTTCCATTCGCCGCCGTCGACGGAGACTTCGAGATCGCCGGTGTCGGGACCGATGACGTCGTAGTAGCCGGCGCTGTCGCCCTTGAATTTCAGCGTGACCGCGGCGCCGGGCGCGTCGCCGGCAAGAACGTGGAGGAACTTGTCGACGGGGCTGTCCGAGCCGGGCTTCCACGCGCCCTCCCGGGGGAAGACCTCGTACGGGAGCATCTTGGCGGCATCCAGGCAGCGGGGGGAGAGCTTCTGCGCGGGCATCGCGTGCTTCACGGGCTCGGCGGGCGCCTCCGCGGCGGCCTTGCACTGCGCGAGGAACGGCTGGAGCGCCTCGAGGTAGAGGGCGTAGCCGCGGTCGGTCGGGTGGACGCCGTCCTTGGCGAAGTCGTCGATCGTCAGCTCGCCGGCCAGGATCTTCGCCGCCGCGTGCTGCGCCATGTTGACGCTCGGGATGCCGTAGTGGGCGGCGACCTGCTCGTGCCACCGCATGCGGTCGGGCAGCTCGCCCTTCCGGAAGGCGTCGAGGTGGCCCTTCACGAGCGTGTAGACGAAGAGGATGTCGGTCGGGGCGTGGCGGGCGCGGAGCTGGCGGACGATCCCCTCCATCGCGCCGAGCACGCGCGGCTCGGGGTCGCCGCCGTCGTTGACGGCGAACTCGACGACGACGAGATCGGTGGGGAGCCAGTGGTCGTGGATGTCCTGGCGGAGGCGGAAGGCGCCGAGCCACGAGCCGGTGCCGCCGAGGGCGGCGTTGGACTCGAGGAGGGAGGCCCGGGGGTAGAGCGACTTCAGGTGCTTCGTGAGCAGGCTGCGGTAGCAGAGCTCCGGCTTGCTCGACCCGGCGCCGGCGGTGATGGAGCCGCCGAAGTAGACGATGCGGGGGACGATCGCCTCGTCCTGGGGGTCCTTCTCGCCGCGGTCGGCCGCCGCCATCTTCCGGAAAAAGTTGGGGAGACCGCCGCGGGGCTGGACGATGTCGGGGAGGGCGGCGGGGGCGGCCAGGGGGCAGGCGAGGAGGGCGGCCAGGGCGACGAGGCGGCGGATCATGGGGGAGCTCCCGGAGGGGCGGGATGGGTCCGGACCCGGCAAACGCCACGGGGACCACTCTACCATACGCCGTGTCTAGAACGCCACCACCTCGATCCGCGGGAAGAGGGAGGGGATCTCCCGGGCCCAGTCCGGCCCGCCGGCCCGCGCGGCGAGCTCGACGGCGAGGTGGCGCGGGCGGACGCCCGCGAGGGCGGCGTTGCGTCCGAGCCCCTGGAGGCAGCTGGGGCAGTTGGTGAGGACGTCCAGTCCCGCCCGCCCGTCCGCCGCGACGCGCAGCGCCTCGAGCTTTCGCTCGCGCATGGCGTCGGCGATGTCGGGCCGGCTGAACGCGAGCGTGCCGGCCTCCGAGCAGCAGTGGGGCACCGGCTTGGGCGACCGGCCGCATTCGCGGAGCAGCCGGGGTCCGGCGCCGGCCAGCGAGTCGTGGCAGGGGGCGTGGTAGAGGCAGTCGCCGCCGCCCGCGACCGGGAGTCCGCGCGCGAGGGCGAAGGCCGAGACGTCCTGCAGGGGGCCGTCGAAGAGGTCCGCCACGCCCATGCGCTGCAGCGCCTCCAGGCAGGTCCCGCAGGTCACGCCGCAGGCGTCGAAGGCGAGGTGCGACATCATGCGGCGGATCTGGCTGAGCAGGACGGTGTCGCGCAGCTCGATGCGGCCGGCGCGGGCGACCTCGGCATTGGCGTGGTGGGGGAACCCGCAGCAGAGGCGGGGGGGCGGGAGGACCACCGTGGCCCCGACCCGTCCCAGCAGCCAGAGGGCGGCCCGCCCCACGTCCGCGAAGAGCCGCTCCGAGCCGCAGCCGGGGAAATAGAAGACCGCCGCCTGCGGCTCCGCCGGGTAGAGGGCCAGCGCCTGGTGCGGGCCGCACGCGGGCAGGCGGTCGAAGAGCTCGCCGCGGCTGGCCGGCGCGAGGGGCGTGCGGAGGTAGGCGAGGGGGGGGCTCGCCCAGGCGACCGCGCCGGAGGGGAGGACGCGGCGCGCCACGGCGGAGGCCGCGCGT
>CAYUME010000541.1:0-851 GCA_964445475.1 uncultured Planctomycetia bacterium | reverse complement strand
TGAGGTAGACGATCTGGTCGCGCCAGATGAGATCCCCCAGGCGGATCACGCCGACACGGAAGGCGGCGTTGACGAGCGCCGAGCGGCTCTCGAGGTAGCCCAGGGCGAGGCGCGTGGCGACCGGCTTCCGGCCGACGCGGCGCGCGGCGAGGATCTCCCGCTCCATCACCGTCACGTCGCCGGTGTCGATCTCCACCGGGCAGGGCTTCACGCACTTGTGGCAGATGGTGCAGTGGTCGGCGATCTCGCGCAGCCACCGGAGGGGCTCGAAGCGGGTCGAGCGCCGGCGCTGCACGACGTAGAGGAGGGCCTCGACCAGGGCGGCGAGGCCGAGGTTCTTGTTGCGGGGGTGGAAGAAGAGCGACCGCGACGGGTAGAAGACGCAGCAGTCGGGCTTGCAGCGGCCGCAGCGGATGCAGCGGGAGATCTTGTCCGCCAGCCGCTCCAGCGAGCCGTGCTGGAGGATGCGCGCCTCGAGCTCGAGGAGGTTGAAGGAGGGCGTGAAGACGCCGTCGAGGACGGCGGCGTCCTCGAGCTTGCCGGGGTTGACGAGGCGGCCGGGGTCGACCGTGTCGCGCCAGGCGGCCAGCGCGCGGACCCGCTCCGGCTCGAGGTAGCGGAACTTGGTGATGCCGATGCCGTGCTCGCCGCTCACCACCCCGCCCAGCTCGACCGCCTTCCGCATCATGGCGTCGGCGGCGCGCGCGGCGCGGTCCATCATCCAGCGGTCGTTGGAGAAGACGGGGATGTTGACGTGCACGTTGCCGTCGCCGGCGTGCATGTGGGTGGCCCCGCCGATCCGCCGGGCGCGCCACGCCTCGCGCAGGCGCTCGAGAGCGCCGGTGAGCTCG
>CAYUME010000540.1:0-4102 GCA_964445475.1 uncultured Planctomycetia bacterium | reverse complement strand
GGGGGTCCGGGAACGTCTACTTCTCCTTGTGGCTGTCGTGCGAGTAGACGACCATCTTCTTGCGGATCTGCTTCGTGGCCCGGCGCAGGAAGAGGACGGACCAGCAGGTGTCGAGGATCTTCTGTCCGTCGGTCGAGCCGTTCCCCCACGACCCGTCCGGGTTCTGGGTGGAGAGCAGGCAGGAGGCCCCTTCGGAGTACCACGGGCGGGAGCCGAACCACTCCGTCCCGGCCAGCGACCCGGCGCGCTCCACGGCGTAGACCCAGTAGTAGTTGCTCCAGCTGTTCCGGGCGATGTTGCCGGGGGCCTTGGGATTGCTCCCGAAGCTGAGATTCAGCCCGAGCCACTCGAGCCCTTTCTTGATCCGGTCGTCCTGGAGCGGGTCCCGGCCCTTCCCGTCCGCCTGGAGGCAGACGGCGAGGCTGCTGACGCCGCCGGCCGTCATGCTGCCGTAGCTGGCGCCTTCCTTGCTGCTCCCCTTGCCGGCATAGTCCCACCCGCCGTCCTCGTTCTGGCTGGAAGTCCACCACGTCTCGGCGAGCTGGAGGCAGTCGGGAGCGGGGAAGACGCCGCCGGCCATGCAGGCGGAGAGGCCGAGCAGGGCGTACTGGGTGTTGGAGTTGTCGTTCGGGGAGCCGAAGTCGCGCCGGGGGACGAGGATCTTCTTCTCCTTCTCCTTGGCCTGGGTCATCGGGCGCTGGCCCCAGTTTGAACCGGTGGGGATCGTGCGGCCCGTGGGGGCTGCGGCCGGAGCAACCGCAGGCCCGGCCGCGGGGGGGGGCGCCTCCGCGGCGGCTTCCTCCTCGTCCGCGTCATTTCCTCCCGCCCGCGTGAGCGTGTAGCGCGGGGGCGCTTTCGAGGGGGTCAGCGTGATCTTCGGGATCGGGGGGAGCGCCACGCGGTGGCTGTACCCCCACTGGCCGTTCTTCCCCTGGTTGTCGATCAGGAAATGGGCGCACTGCACGAGGTCCTGCTTCATCCGTTTCGCGTCGTAGCGCTCCAAGGCCATCGCCCGCATGGCGCCGGTGTAGGTGTGGTGCGGACCCTCCTTGCGGATCGCGTCGACGAGCTGGATCACGCCCGGGTCTCCGCGGTCCACCCCGGCGTGGAGGAGGGCGTAGAGGACGATCTCGTTGTATGTCTGCCCGGAGTGGTGACCGTCCTTGCCCTGGTCGATCTCGGGGAGGCCGAAGGCGACGCGGCCCCGCAGCCACTCCGCTCCCTTCCCGACCGCCTCGTCGATCCGTGCCTGGTCGACCGCCGGCGGCTTCTTCTCCGGCTCGGCGGCGGCGAGCGGCGGGAGGCCCGCCGCCGCGGCCAGGAAGGCCGCGAGAATTCGCGCGGACGGGCAACAGCGGTATCCCCACGGCATGGTGCTTCTCCGCAAAGCGCACACCATCGGCTCAACGTCCCTGGGAAACCGGCGGCGTCTCCTCGATGAATCGGACCTCGTCGACGATGAAGTCCCGCAGCTCCGGCGAGGGGTTCCAGAACCCGACGGCGGTGAAGCGGCGCCCCTCGTTCTTCGTCCGCTTCTTGAAGCGGCCGGCGTCCACCTTGATCTTCCGCCAGACGCCGTCCCCCTTGAGCTGGAAACTGGCCTGCATGAAATCCTTGGGATCGTCCGTGTAGAGGACGATGTACGTGGTCCCGGTCATCCCGACGATGGGGGCCTCGGACCAGACCCAGAAGTTGACGGACTTGAGCGTGGCGAAGCTCTGGGACGGGATGGGGAACTTGGCGTGAGGCCCTCTCTGGAGAATGATGCGGGCCGCCCCCTCCCCGTCGGGGACCACCTTGGGATCGCTGATCCACTGGACCTCGTGCCGGCCCTTGCCGACAAACTCGGCCTGGGTCTCGCCGGCCGAGTCGAACCCGAGGAGGAGACGCCCGTCTTCGTCGGGGACCTCGCGCATCAGGGCGCGCGCGCGGGTGGCCTCGGTGCAGTTGGGGTGGAACTTCAGGATCAGCTTCAGGCACTCGCGGGCGTAACCGAAGGTCTTGCGGGCCGCCGCCTCCTCGGCCTCGCGGAGCAGCTGCGCGGGGGGCTGCGTGTTTCCCACCTTGTCGGTGAAGGCGATGGCCTTGGGGGCCGTCGACGGGGCCGGCGAGGACGTCGCCGCGGGAGCGGGCGCCGCCGGAGTGGGCGCCGCCGGAGTGGCACCGGCCGTCGCCTCCTGGGCCCCGCTCCGCTTGATCTCGCGCACCGAGGTCTTGGCGACGGCGTAGATCAGGGTCGGCGTCTCGACGTGCCACGCCTCCCCTTCGTCCTTGATCGTCCCCTCGATCACCTGGCCATCCCAAAGGATGAGGGTGTCCGCACCGCCTGCCGCGGGCAGCAGAACGGCGGCGGCAAGGAAGGTCGACGTGGCAAAGGCGGATACAGACCGGTTCATGGCCCGGCTCCTGATGACGGACCGGCTGTCCTTCAGCGGGCGGCCTCCGATGCATATATTATACATCATTCTACCTCATTTGAAAAGAGGCTGTTGGCTTATTTCCAGGCGGTCGGCGCTCAGCGACCCTCCTCCGGGGGCGGGATGAAGGCCACCGTCAACTTCGGGCGGTGCGCGGCCACGTCGTGCTCGCGGGAACAGAAGGCGGCGGCGCCGGCGTTCCGGTTGTTGGCGAGGAGGATCCCGAAGTTCGCCGAGGGGCGTGTCACCCAGCCCTGCACGATGGCCACGCCGTCCTGCGAGAATCCGACGGTCAGGGGGCTGTCGCCGGCCCCGGCGGGGGCGGACGCGAAGGCCGCGCCGCGGTCGGCCGGGCCCTCGGCGCCGCGCCGGTCCCAAGGCAAAATCGGGGTGGCGACCAGCCAGGTCGCCTCGATCTCGTTCCAGGGCCGCTTCAGGGCGAAGAGCTCGACGGGCGCGCGGGCGCTGCCGTCCTCGGGATGCAGCTGCAGGGCGGCCGACACGACCGTGCTGCCGGGCGGGATCGCGGAGAGGTCCCAGCGGATCAGCGCGCACGCTTCGCGGGAGGCGCCGCGCGCGGCATGGCCGCAGATCCGGATCGTCTTCTGGACGCCGGCCGGCAGGGGCTCCGCGATGCGGCTGATGGTCGTATCCCGCACCCCGGCGTAGGCGGTGTCCGGCGAGAGGCCGTCCTGGAAGGAGAAGATACGGATCAGGGGGGTGACCCTGAGGGGCGCTTCGTCCGACACGGCGACGCATTGGCCGGCAGCCACCTCGACGGACTCCCCGTTCGCACGCCGCGTCAACCGGACGCGCCCTTCCGTGACCTCCAGGCGGGTGGTTTTCGCTGTGACGTCCAGGGCAAGGCGGGTCCCGAGGACGAGCGTGTCGGCGTGGGGCGTGGCGAAGGTCAGGGGGCGGTTTGCGGGGCGGGGCTCGACACGGGCGCGGAGCGTGCCGTGCTCCAGCGCGAGGATCCCGAGGTGATCGCCGGCGGGGCCGCGTCCCGTCCGGTCCAGGACCTCCGTATCCGGGCCCAGCGCCAGCCACGTGCCGTCGGGCAGGCGCAGCTCGGCCAGGCTCTCTTGCCCGGCGGTCTGGAGTCCGCTTCCCGGGAGGAGGGATTGCCCCGTACGGGCCGGTTGAGGGGCGTTGCCGACCAGGACCTGGACGCGGCCCTGGACCTTCTCGATCGTGGCGACGACGGCCCTTTCGGCGGGAAGCGTCGTGGTCGGCGCCGTCGGCGGCGCGATGGCGACGCGGCGCCCGGGCGGATCGGGGCGGGGCGCGTCGACCGGCACGGTTCCGGGCCGGACGGGGGGCGCGACGGGGTTTTCCTCGGCGGGGGCTCCGGCATCCTCCGGCATCGGCCCGGGCCGGACCGGCGTCCCCGGCAGGGGGGCGGACGGGCCCGGGTGCGAGGCGGGGGAGGGCGGCTCGGGTTGCGCGGCCGCAGCCGGTCCTTCCCGGGCGACCGCCGCGGGAGAGCCGGCCGTCCCCGTCGCGGGTTTCGTCCGGTGCGGGCCGGTCGAAAGAAGATACACGAGAGCGAGGGCGATGAGGGCCGCCGCCCAGGGCACGATGCGGCCGAGGGGGGAGGGGGGGCGGGCGCGCTGGCGGGCCGCAGCGAGCCGGCGCCGCGTCGCGGTGACGGCGAGGCGGTCCGTCCGGTGCGGGGGGGGCCG
>CAYUME010000539.1:0-4104 GCA_964445475.1 uncultured Planctomycetia bacterium | reverse complement strand
GCCGCGGCGGGTTCTACCTCCGCCAACGCCGGATCCGCCTTCACGATCGAGGGGTCCGGAGCCGACATCTGGGGGACGGCCGACGAGTTCCACTTCGTCTACCGGCGGATGACGGGCGACGGCGAGATCCGCGCGCGCGTCGCCTCGGTCCAGAACACCAACAGCTGGGCGAAGGCGGGCGTCATGATGCGCGAGTCGCTCGACCCGGGCGCCCGCCACGCCATGGTGGTGGTCACGCCCGCCCAGGGGGTCTCCTTCCAGCGCCGCACGACCCCGAACGGCACCAGCTATCACACCACGCACGCCGGCTTCGCGGCCCCCCACTGGGTCCGTCTCGTGCGGCAGGGCAGCGCCTTCAGCGGCTACCGCTCCGCCGACGGGACGTCCTGGACCTGGATGGGCACGGTCACGATCGGCATGGGATCGCCGGTCTACGTCGGGCTGCCCGTCACGAGCCACAACGACGGCGCCGTCTGCACCGCGCAGATCGACGGCGTCGCGCAGTCGGTCAGCGCGGCTCCCGCCGGCTCGCTCGTCACGGTCACCTACGTCTCGACGGAGAAGCCCTACTCGCTCGCCACGGCGGAGGTCGGCGCCCTTGCCTACATCGACCGGAGCTACGCGGTGACGACCCTCAGCGGCGGCCTGGCCGGCGGCGCCCTCGTCCGCACCGCCATGGACGACAAGGCGGTGACGACCACCAGCCACCTGACGCTCCGCCTCGGACAGGACTCGAAGGTGTACGTGGCGTACGACAAGCGGGCGACGGCCCGGCCGTCCTGGCTGGACGGCACCTGGGCCGCGACGGCGGAGTCGCTCGCCACCGCGGACGGCGCGGCCTCGCCGATGATCGTCTACCTCAAGACCGTGCCGGCGGGCAACCTGACGCTCGGCGGCAACCACGCCGGCGGCGACACCGGCGCCGACGCGAACTACCTGGTGGTCGTCCAGCCGGCGGGCGCGGCCAAGGCCCTTGCCGCGTCCGATCCCCTGGCTGCGTTCGCGGCCGCGACCTTCGTGGAGGGCCCGATGCCGCCGGACGCCTGGATCCACGAGCTCGACGTCGACGGCGATGGCGTGATGGATCCGGACGCCGAGGGCGACGGGATGATTGACGTCCTCGAGCCCGACTACTCCCTCGATCCGCTGAAGGTGGACACGAGCGGCGACGGGATCTCGGACGAGTCCGTCCTGCTCGCGGCCGGACAGACGGCCTGGGAGGCCCAGATGGAGGCGCTGGGGATCGATACGACGGGCGGTGGCGATGCGGTCGCGCCGCTCGCGGGCGACGACGGCGGCGGAAGCCGGTGCGGCTCGATCGGGATCGACCTGATGCTGCCGCTCGGCCTCCTCTGGGCCTGGCGGCGGCGCCGGGACCGCCGGGGGCGGTAGCGCTTTGATGCGGACGCGATCCACCGGGGCGGCGGGTGACCGCCGCCCCGGTCTCGTTTTGACGCGCGCCGTCGGGACCGGGGAAAACCGTTCACGGTCTTCCGTCATGGAATGGAACGGGGATCGGCTGCAAAGGGAGGATCGCATGAACCGCCGCTCGTTTTCAAGGGGTCTGTTCCTGCTCGGGGCCGGGATGCCGGCCGGCTGCGCGGGAGGCGGCACGGCCCGGACCGGGCCGCCGTCGTCCGACGGATGCTACGAGGAACCGCCGAAGCGGCTGCCCGTGCGCGACTTCGACGTCGTCGTCGCAGGCGGCGGCACGGCGGGTGTCGTGGCGGCGCTGGCCGCAGCACGGCGGGGTGCGAAGACCGCTCTCGTCGAACTGAAGGGATATACCGGCGGGACCGTCACCGAGGGCGGGACCGCCCTCCACAGCTTCTACAATCTCTGGAAGGCCTTTCCGGGCGCCGGCAAGCGGCAGGTCGTGCGCGGCATCCCCCAGGAGATCATCGACCGGCTCGGGAAGGTCGGCGGCACGTCGGGGCATGCCGACATGGACCTCGGCTTCGACAACGACTCCGTCTGCACCGCCATTGATACCGAGCTCTACAAGCTGGTCACCTTCGAGATGCTCGTCGAGGCGGGCGTCTTCGTCTGCGTGAACACCTTCCTGGCCGGTGCCGTCCGGGCGGGAGACCGTATCGCGGGGGCGATCGCGGAGAGCCGCTCCGGCCGCGAGCTCTTCCGCGCGGCGGCCTTCGTCGACTGCACCGCCTACGGCGATCTGGCCGCGCACGCCGGGGCACGCTACACCGAACCGAACGACTACGCCGTTGCCAATAGCATCGGCGTCGGGAACGTGGACGTCGAGAAGTACCACGCCTTCCTGGCGTCGCATGACGCCCTGACGCAGCTCGGCCGGGGCCGGCGCAGCGCCCGCGACGGGCAGATTGTGCGCCTGGACGGCACCGCCGTGAAGCTGCCTCCCGAGTTTGCCCGCGAGGCGCAGCGGATCGGCCTGTCCGTCGTCACGACGACGGTCCACGACAACTACTTCATGTTCATCAAGCTCAACCTCAAGATGCCGGTCAGCCCCACGGACCGGGACGCGGTGGCGCGGGCGGAGCTGGAGCTCCGGCGGCGCCAGTTCCGGGCCGTCGCGCTCTTCCGACAGCACGTCCCCGGCTGCGAGAAGGCCTTCATCGCCCGGACGAGCCCCCGCCTTTGCATCCGGCGAGGCCGCCTGATCGCGTGCGACTACGACCTCTCGCACGACGACGTGATCGGGGGGCGTCACTTCGACGACGACGTCCTCGCGTACGGATTCCACGACATGGCTCCCCGGTTCCAGATACGGGACGGGGGCACCTACGGAATCCCCTACCGCGCGCTGCGGGCAGCGGGCCTCGATAATCTCCTGGTGGCGGGGATGCTGATCACCTCCGACCACCGGGCCCACATGTCCACCCGGAACACGGTCTGCAGCATGGGACAGGGGCAGGCGGCGGGGACGGCGGCAGCGCTCTGCGCCGCGAGGCGCTGCGGGACGCGCGAGCTTCCCGATGGCGAGCTGCGGCAGGCCCTCCGGCAGGGCGGCGTGTATTTCGAGGGCTGACGCGCGCCAGCGGGACGAGGCCGGACCGGACGGGCACCCCCGCCCGTCGGCAAGACGGGCTCTTTTCGGATCCCCCGTTGCATAGCCGGCCCCTGCGTTTATTGGATCCTGGATGCGCGGTTCAAGGGCCCGTGGGACGCGGGCCGGGAGGCGGACCATGGTCGACCGGCTGGCGGACGCGTGGCGGCGGCTGGCGGAGCGGCGGGACCGTCTTTCCGATCGCGGCCAGTCGGGCGGTGCGGTGCTCGTGGACCGGCAGATCGAGAGGATCCGATGGCAGCTGGCGCTCGAAATGGCGCATCGGGACCGGGAGCCTGTCGAAGCGGGCTCCCGCACGGCCTGAGGGCGACGCGGCCCCTCTCCCGGGACCTGGCCCTCTCCCTGGCCGTCCTGGCGGCCTCCACGGCCCTCCAGGCACGCGGGCAGACGGTCTACCACGAGTCCGACGGCCTCGTCGCCGTCGAGATCGAGTCCGTCCCCGCCGCCAAGGGATGGGCGGAGGGGACGGAGCTGGCCGGCTACACGGGCCGATGCTACTACACCGACGGTGGCGGCGGGGACCCACTCGTCTACAGGCTGCTTATCACCACGCCCGGACGCTACCGGCTCGCCCTCCGCAACCGCCACGACTTCCACGACGCCACGCTGGAGAATGACTGCTGGACGCAGATGGACGACGGCCCGAAGGTCAAGACGTTCTCCTCCCAGCGCGGGCAGTGGACCTGGCACACGCGCCACGAGTTCCACGGCGGCGACAAGCCGGAGGCGGCCTACGACCTGGACGCGGGGCTCCACACCTTCACGATCTCCGGCCGCTCGAAGAACTTCAGCATCGACCGCTTTCATCTCTTCCTGGACGAGAAGGGGAGGGGGGCGCTCGATCCGGGACAGGCGGAATCGGGCACGGGGGTGCCGCCGGTACCGGACCTGAAGGTGCTCAAGACGGCCGCCGCCTGTCTCCAGCAAGGGCGGCTCGGCCCCGCGCTGGCCGATGCGGAGCGTCGGCTCGACTCGAAGGCGGCCGACGAAGCGGCGGAGGCGCGCCGGGTCGTCGAGGCCCTCGGGGCGTACGCCGACAAGCGGCGGGAGGGTCTCCC
>CAYUME010000538.1:0-4108 GCA_964445475.1 uncultured Planctomycetia bacterium | reverse complement strand
CCAGTCGAGGAGCGGCCGGATGTCGTCGAAGCGCCGCGACCAGACGGGGCGCCCGCCCGCGTCGCGGCCGGCGTAGAACTCGTAGGCCGCCAGGTCGTTGATCGTCTCCGGGGACGGCGTGACACGGGCCAGGTAGACCTGGTCCGCGCTGATCCAGCTGAGGTTGGCGTAGCGGGGTTTCGGGTCGCCCGCCTCCGCCCCCATGCCCACGAGGTACGCCTGGCCGCCGGGCGCGTGCTCCAGGTTCCTCCCGAAGTCGACGAAGTGGGGCGCGCCCATCTTGACGGGGCCCATCGGCTGCGCCGGCTCGGGGAAGAGCGGCTTCTCCGGCGTGTGCGGCGACGGCGTCCACGTCTTCCCGAAGTCCCGCGAGATGCGGAACCCCGGCATGGGCCCGAGCACCGGCCAGTTCCAGTCCATCCCGTCGTGATGCACCTTGCCCGACGGGCCGAGGCAGTAGGTGCCGTAGTACCAGATGCCGTCGTGGACGAGGCTCCCGCAGGGATAGCGGCCCTGGTACGGCAGGGCGCTGGCCGTGTGGGGCGGCGAGGTGTTCCGGATCGTCAGGGCGAGCGGGTCGTCCCCGATCATCATCGCGTGGGCGGTGCGGGCGTTCGGCCCCGCCCCCGAGCCGCACCGGATCCCGTCGGTCTGGCCGTCGGTCCACGGCGAGTACTGGTTCCCGTCCGTGGCCCAGGAGGGATACCACGTGTCCCCGCAGCGGTAGTCGCTGTGCCGCCCGGTGAAGCAGAGGCCGACCCAGTCCCGGGACTTCTCGAAGGGGCAGTCGGGGGGCGCCTCGTCCGGCCAGACGAAGGGACCGGAGGCGGGGGCGTCGACGAGCCGCTCGCCCGCGCCCGCCATCCCCCCCGGGACGGACGCGACCAGGACCCCGACGGCGAACACGACGACGCGATGGCGTGCCATATCCCCTCCCCGCCCGGCATGGAACCCGTCACGGCGTGCTGGAGCGGACTATACACGACCCGGCCGGCCGCGGCAACGCTGCGCGTCCGCGATTCACGCTCCACGCTTTACGCCCCACGCCCGATGCGTTACGATCGCACTCGCGTGCCCGGTCAGGAGTCCCCCATGCGCCTCGCCCCCGCCTTCGCCCTCGTCCTCGCCGCCGGCTGCGCAGGCGGCCCGCGCGACGCGTCCGCCCCGCCCGGCGCACCGCGCCCCATGAAGCTCGAGCATGTCGCCTTCATGGTCCCCGACCCGCCCGCCGCCGCGGCCTGGTACGCCGCGCATCTCGGGATGCGGGTCGTCCGCCGCCTCGCCCGCCCGCCCTTCACGCACTTCCTGGCCGACGCCTCGGGCGACGTGATGTTCGAGATCTACAACAACCCGGCGTCGACGATGCCCGACTACGCCGCGGTCGACCCGCTCGCCTTCCACCTCGCCTTCCTGTCGGACGACCTCCGCGCCGACCGCGACCGGCTCGTGAAGGCTGGGGCGACGGTGGCGGTGGACGTCGGGGCCGTCCCGCTCCCGGGCGGCGACGAGATGGCCATCCTCCGCGACCCCCGGGGCGTCCCGATCCAGCTCGTCCGCCGCGCCACCCCGATGCTGCAGAGCCGCTGACGACACTCCACGCTCTACGCTCTACAAAAAAAAGGGCGGGCCTCGCCGGCCCGCCCCGGTCGTCGTCCGTCCGCGACCCGCTAGAACGGCTTGTAGATCCCCGGCAGCGCGACGGGGTAGTTGCCGTCCTTGTCGGGCATCACCGGCGGCTGGCTCTGGAACGTCAGCTTGTCGTGGTCCTTGTAGATCATCTCCTCCGGCCCCTTCTTGACCGCGTCGTCCCACTTCACCACCTGGCCGGAGTAGGTGGCCATCCGGCCGAGGACGGCGGTCATGGAGCTGGTCGCGCCGTACCATCCCTCGTTGTACTTCTTGTTGTTGCGGATGGCGTCGACGAGGTCGGCGTGCTCCTGGTCGTAGGGGTTGGGCCCCTTGGCCTTGCCGGAGCAGCCGTCGCTCCCCTTCGTCCCGTGGAAGGACTCGGAGACGTTGCTCCAGGTGCCGGGGATGTGGCGGCACTGGCTGAGCATCTTCGAGCCGTCGGCGTAGGTGTACTCGATGAAATGCTCGTCGTAGATCTGGCCGTGGTCCTTGCCGGTGCGGCGGATGCGGCCGCCCATGCCGTTGGCCTCGACCGGGTGGGCGTTCTTGACCCAGTTGGCGATGTCGAGGTTGTGGACGTGCTGCTCGCAGATGTGGTCGCCGCAGAGCCAGACGAAGTAGTACCAGTTGTTGCACTGGTACTCCATCTCGGTCTGCTCGGGCTTGCGCGCGCGGACCCAGACGCCGCCGCCGTTCCAGTAGGCGCGGACGAGGAGGATGTCGCCGTACTTGCCGTCGTGGATCTCCTTCATCCGCTCGAGGTAGGAGGCCTGGTGGTGGCGCTGGAGGCCGACGCCGACCTTGAGGTTCTTCTCGTCGGCCAGCTTGTTCGTGTCCATGAGCATCCGGAAGCCGGGGGCGTCGACGCAGCAGGGCTTCTCCATGAAGACGTTCTTGCCGGCCCGGACGGCGGCGTCGTAGTGGATGGGGCGGAAGCCGGGCGGGGTGGCGATGATGACGTAGTTGCAGTCGGTGGCCAGCGCCTTCTGGAAGGCGTTGAACCCGCTGAAGGCCATGTCCGGCGGCAGCTTCAGCTTCTCGGCGGTCTTCTTCGCCTTCTCCTCGAAGAGGTCCGCCACGGCGATCATCTTCACGCTGTGGTTCTTGAGGAAGTTGTCCACCGCGCCGTTGCCCCGGCCGCCGCAGCCGATGAGGACCGCGCGGAGCTCGTCGTTGCCGGCCGCGTGGGCGAGCCGGCCGGCCTCCAGCCCGGCCAGCGCCGCCGCCGCCGACCCCGCCACGAACCCCCGCCGCGTCATCGCCTTCGCCTCGGGTTGCCCGTCCATCGTCGCCTCCCTCGAAACGGGATCCTGGAATCCGCCCGCGCGCGCACCCTTTGTGTCAGGGTGCCACCGCCTCCCCCCACCATACAGGGTCCGGCCGCTTTGGCAAAGAAAGAGTTCCCCGCCTCCTTCCGTTTTCCGCGCTTTCCGTGGACTCCGGGGACCACCGTCACCGTGCCCCGGGTGGACCCCCCCCTCCGCGGATCCCCTCACCGCCCCGCCGGCACCAGCTCGATCCGGTCCGTGTACACCCCCGTCACGCTCGCCTCGGTGTTGTCCGGCGCCACGTAGACGGTTCGCCCGAGTACCAGCGCGATCGTGCAGACGTCGATCCACTGGTACTCCCCGCCGGCCATCTCCTTCGCCGACCGGCGCGCCTCGCCCAGCCCCTTCCGGGCCTCCTGGTCGTAGACCCCGACGTGGAAGGCCGGCCCCGCGTCCCCCGCCGCGTCGATCCGGATCCGGGCGCGGACCGTGTAGGTCCCGGGCTTCGCGCCCGCCGGGACGGGGATCGTCCACTGGACGCTCCAGTCCGTCCCGCGCCCGACCTGCCGCGCCGCCACGCCGTCCTCCGCCTTCGGGTCGGCGACGAGCGACACCAGCTCCCCCTCCTTGAAGAGCCTGAACGCGCTGTCCTCCCCCACGATCGCGCCCGGCGCCGTCCGGACCGGCCGCCGCGCCGCCGTCAGCGCGAGCCGATCCAGATCCTTCGCGACCCCGGTGTGCTCCCGGAAATGCGTGATCGTCTGGTCTTTCGCCACCTCCAGCAGGCGCGCCGCCGCCGGCTGGAGCGCCTCCACCGGCTCCCGCGCCTGCCAGACCCGGGCGTACCAGACCGGCATCCGCAGCCGCCGGACCCGCGCCAGGAGCGCCGGGTCGTCCGCGCCCGCCGCCGCCTGTTCCGCCTCCTCCAGCAGGGCGTCGCAGGCCCGGAGCGTCTCGACCGACAGGTACCCGCGCGTCACGCCGTCAAAGATCCGGACGTGTTCCCCGCTCGCCCGGATCGCCCCCCGCTGGCGATCGAGGAAGGCCCGGACCTTCGGGGCGGCCGGGCCGAAGGCGCCTTCGACGAACTCCCGGATGAGCGACCCCCCGTCCCGCGACGGGTCCCAGAGCAGCTTCGCCAGCACCCAGGCCCGCAGCTCCGCGAGCTCCCCCCCGCCGCCCCCCGAGTAGTTCCCCTGCTCGAAGATCCC
>CAYUME010000537.1:0-4114 GCA_964445475.1 uncultured Planctomycetia bacterium | reverse complement strand
GGCGCCGGTGGCGACCAGTCGCCGCACCCGATCTTCCGGAAGCAGGCCGAGGAGATCATGCTGAAGCGCCGGGGGCTGACGCGGCGCCAGGCGCTCGCGCGACGCATCGCGAGCGCCGTCGACGACGCGCTGCCGGCCGCGCGCACCGACGTCAAGATGTCGCTCGTCTTCCGGCACGACGTCGCGGAGATGGACCTGCCCGAAAAGGATCCGCCCTCCCCCCCCTTCGTGCCGCCCGATCCCATCCGCCCGGTCGAGTTCCACGTCCTGCGCCTGGGCGACGTGGCGATGGCGACCAACCCGTTCGAGATCTATCTCGACTACGGGATCCGCATGAAGGCCCGCAGCCCGGCGGTGCTCACGCTCGTGGTGCAGCTGTCGTGCATGGACTGCGGCTATATGCCGACGGCGCGCGGGGTGCAGGGGGGCGGCTACAGCGCGGAGAATTTCCTGGTGGGTCCGGAAGGGGGGAAGGTGCTGGTCGACGAGACGGTCCGGCGGATCGAGGCCTTCTGGAAGTCATGACGTCATCGGGAGGCAGGCCGGGTTTTCTGGTTCTGACAAACCAGAGCGGGATCCACGCGGGCGGCCGGGACGGGACCTTCGCGACGCCCCCCTCACCGGCCCCGCAGGCTCCGGACGACGACCCCGCGGCTTCCCCGTGCGGTCTCGGTGACGCGCTCGACCGTCCCGTCGGGGCGGACCTGGTAGCGCTGGCGGGGCGCGTCGAGGAGCGGCAGGTAGCGGCCGAGGACGTCGGCGAGGAGGCGGACGCGCATCACCTCGCGCCCCTCCGCGCGCTCCGCGGCCGGCGCGAGGCGCAGCACCCCGCCGCGCTCCATCACCTTGAAGGGCCCCCGCGGGTCCCGGAAACCGACCTTCGGCAGGTCGAGGTCCTTCACGTACACGTCCGCCGCCAGCCGGTGACGCCGGCCGGCCACCTCCTCGTCGAGCCGGTCCCCGTCGAGAACGAAGGTCTTGCCGGAGAGGGCGAGCGGGAACTCGGAGACGAAGCGGTCGGGCGCGTGGGTGAGAAGCAGGAAGGCGGCCTGCCCGCGCGGGACGCAACGGTAGTCCGTGTGGACGACGCTGCCGGGATTGGCGACGTCGTGGATGACGACGGCGCCGTCGTAGGCCCGCAGCGCCGCCTCGAGCCGCCTCCGGCTCCACGTCCGCTCGACGAGGTCGTTGATGTGGCCGTAGACGACGCGGGCGCGATCGAAGGCCGCTCGCGGAAGGGGGAGCCGGGGGAGACGCTTCTCCTCCGCCAACGCCCGCCAGAGGGCCGGGTCGCGGACGGTGTCGGAGCTGAAGAGGAGGCGGTCGCGCCCGGCACGGACCTCCACGCCGATCGTCGTCGGCCCGTGCCAGACGGGGGCCTTGAACGGGCGGATCGTCAGGCCCGTCTCCCGGTCGGCGAACGGGTTCGCGGCCGTCCCGTAGAAGGCCGGGTCGCCGAAGTCGTAGTAGGACTCCGGCTCCACCCACTCGCCGGTCCCGGGGTCGCGGAAGAGCATCCGCGGACGGTTGGCCCGCTCGCGGTGGTTGACGACGACCTTGGCGCGGCCGGGGGGCAGGACGCGCCCGGCGGCGTCGACGACGCGCCACGCAAAGGCATCGGGGCCGACAGGGCGCTGGACGATGTGGTAGCGGGCGCGGGGGCCGACGAGGACGGGGTCGACGAACTCCTCGTAGGGGGTCTCCACGACCTGCCGCGAGTCGGGCGTCAGGGTCCGCTCGAGGGCCCCGCGGGAGTTCTTCCGGAACTCGTCGTGGATCGGCTCGGTGGTCAGGAGCCGGAGCTTCCGGCCCCGCCCCTCGAGGTACTTCTTGAAGAGGGCGATGTCGGTGAACCAGCGGCGGTGGTCCTCGTGGGAGTGGGTGGCGACGATGCCGCGGAGGCGGCCGACGCCCTCCCAGCCCGCCTTCTCGAAGATGGGGGCGCCGCAGTCGACCAGGTATTCGGCGGGCCCGTACCGGAGGCGGTAGCTGATGCTCAGCCCGTAGCGGGAGAAGGGCCCCGAGTCGCCGATGATGTCGATCCGGAGTTTCATGGCCAGACGGTTCCGCTATCCCGTCAACGGGCGTGTCCCCGTCCTCCCGTGGCGACTGGGCGGCGATGGGCGACGGCCCCCTACCCATGGCCCTTCGGCTTCGGGATGGGGATGGTCTTCGTGCCCCGCCGCTTCGTCTCCCCGCCCTCCCGTTCCGCCGCCGGGTAGAGCAACGGGAAGAGCTTCCGCAGGTACTTCTCCAACGTCACGATCGTCGGCCCGTATCCCTGGCCGTAGATCGCGTACTCGAGGTCGTACCCCATCTCCCCCGCCGTCGCGTACCGCTTCGCGGGGTCCCGCTGCACGGCCTTCAGGATGATCCGCTCGATCTCCTCCGGGATGGCCGGGTTGAGCTTCCGCGGCGGCGGGATCGGCTTGTAGACGACGTTCTGCATCGCCGTCGCCGTCGAGTCGCTTCCGAAGAGGATCTGACCGGTCAGAAGCTCGAACATCACGACGCCGAGGGAGAAGAGGTCGGACCGCGCGTCGGTCGGCAGGTACTGCGCCTGCTCGGGCGACATGTACTGGACCTTGCCCATGAGGACCTCGCCCTCCTGGTCCTTCATGTAGTGGCGGGCCTTGGCGATGCCGAAGTCGGTGAGCTTCACCTCGCCGTCGGCGGCGATCATGATGTTCTTGGGGCTGACGTCGCGATGGACGACGCCGAGCAGATGCCCGCGCGCGTCGCGCTTCCGGTGCGCGTACTCGAGGCCGCGGCAGACGCGGCTGACGATGAACGTCCCCAGCTCGGGCGGGATGAGCAGCCCGTCGAGCAGGTGCCGGTCGAGGAACTCCTTCAGGTTCACCCCCGCCACGTACTCCATCGCAATGTAGTAGCGGTTCTCGAACTTGCCGAGCTGGTAGACCTGGCAGATGTTCTGGTGGACGAGGTCGGCGACGAGCTTGGCCTCCCCGATGAACATCTCCACGAACTCGTCGTTCCGGGTGAGGCTTTCGAGGACGGTCTTGATGACGACGGTCTTCTTGAACCCGTCGGTTCCGTCGAGGACCGCCTCGTGGACCGAGCCCATCCCGCCGTCGGCGATCTTGCGCACGAGGCGGAAGTGGTACGTGTCGGTGAACTCGGCGCCGGGATCGGTCTTCCGGTTGGGCATCGTCGGCTCCCCACGGGGTGCCGGGAGCATACCCGATGGGACGGGGGGGCGACAACGTTTTGCGGGGGCACGGAAGGAGCCGATCCCGGATCCCGGACTCCGGATACCAGGCCGGAAGAACGGTGCGTCCTCCCCATCAAAACCTGTGAAATCGCTATCCCGCGGTGTAATCTGTGTGCCTTCCCGCGATCCGTCCAGTCCCGGAGGCCCCCATGTTCCGCTTCGCCTTCAGCACCAACGCCTTCCGGAAATACGCCTTCGCCGACGCCCTGCGCATCGTGCGCGAGGCCGGCTACGCGGGCTTCGAGATGATGCTCGACGCCCCCCACGCCTTCCCCGCCCACCTCACCCCGGAGCGGATCGCGGCCCTGAAGGCGGACATCGCGGCCTCGGGCCTCGCCATCGCCAACTTCAACGCCTTCATGATGGGCGCCGTCGGCGACTTCCACCACCCGTCGTGGGTCGAGGCCGACCCGGCGCTGCGCCGCCAGCGGATCGACCACACGAAGGCCGCCTGCCGCGTCGGCCGCGCCCTCGGGGGGAGCCAGCTCTCCACCGAGCCCGGCGGGCCGGTGGAGGGGATGTCGTACGAGGAGGCCTGGACGCTCTTCCGGCAGGGGCTCGACGAGGTCCTCCCCGTCGCCGAGGAGACCCGCGTCAAGGTCCTCGTCGAGCCCGAGCCGGCGCTCCTCATCGAGAAATCGGACCAGATGCGGCGCCTGCTCGACGAGGTCCCGCACCCGTGGCTGGGGCTCAACTTCGACCTCGGCCATTTCGTCGTCGTCGGCGAGGACCCGGCGGCGCTCGTCCGCACCTTCGGGAAGCGGATCGACCACGTCCACCTGGAGGACATCGGCGCCGACCGGCGGCACTACCACATGGTCCCCGGCGACGGGATCGTCGACTTCCGCGCGATCTTTGAGGCGCTGCGGGAGGTCGACTACC
>CAYUME010000536.1:0-4119 GCA_964445475.1 uncultured Planctomycetia bacterium | reverse complement strand
CTTCGCCGTCCAGGCCTTCGCCGTCGGCGCGGAGGGCCTGGGCGCGGGGCCGCTGAAGGTCTTCATCCTGGCCGGGAAGTCCATCATGGTGGGCACCGGCCTCAGCGAGCACATCAAGATGGCGGCGGCGGAGGGCGAGTCGGGGAAGGACTTCAAGCGGCTGCTCGACGCGAACGGCAACGTGATCGAGCGGAAGGACGTGTGGATCGTCTACGGGGGCCGGAAGGGCAATCTCACCGTCGGGTACGGCGGGGGGGGGAACCAGATCGGGCCGGAGCTCGGCTTCGGGTGGGAGATGGGCGAGCGCCTGACGAACCAGGTCCTGCTGATCAAGACGGCCTGGGGCGGTCACAGCCTCAAGGAGAAGTTCCTTCCGCCCAGCGCGGGCGGGCCGGGCCCCAGCTACGCCGAGATGGTCAAGACCGTCCACGACGTCCTGGACCATCTCAAGGACCACTTCCCGTCGTACGACGGGACGGGCTACGAGATCGTCGGCCTGGTCTGGCACCAGGCGTGGAACGACATGATCGACCGCGACCAGCGCGGCGAGTCGCCGCCCTACACGTCCTACACGGAGCGCCAGGCGATGCTGATCCGGGATCTCCGGAAGGAGTTCCAGGTCCCCGGCCTGCTGATGACGATCGGCGAATGCGGCGTGGGGGGCGTGGAGGGCGGGCAGAAGGACTTCCGGAAGGCGCAGGAGGCGACGGCGCTGATGCCGGAGCTCCAGAAAACCGTGCGCTTCGTCCCGACGGCCCTGTTCTGGGACACCGACAAGAAGTACACCAGCAACGGCGGCTACCACTACAACGGCAGCGGCCGGACCTATTACCGCAAAGGCGTCGCGTTCGCGCTGGCCATGCACGACATGATGCCCAAGATCACGATGGCCGACCTGCCCAAGTACATCGACACGCACGCGAAACCCGCCTACGAGGCCCTCAAGGCGAAGCGGTATCCGGAGGCCTACCGGGCCCTGAAGCAATTCGAGGCGGCGGTGGAGGCCCGCCGGGCCGGCTCGACGCTCCGCGACGAGACGCTGGACCGGCAGGAGAACGTCCTCAACCTCCTTCACCGCGAGATCGCCGGCCCGGTTGACCTCGCGGTGGCCGACATCGAGTCGCTGACCGCCTCGGGGGATGTCTACCGCCTGAGTGTGGTCTTCAAGCAATACAACAAAGCGTTCAAGGGGATCGACGTCTTCGATGCGGCCGCCGGGACGCTCGAAAAGGATCTGGACGGCACCCCGATGCGGTCGGCGATCTCCACCGGAAAGAGCTTCTACGACTACATCGAGAAGGTCCGGAGCTTCGAGTCCTCGCTCAAGCCCCCGCGGTCGGCCGCCAACATCCAGGTCATGACCGCCCACCTGAAGCGCTTCGCCGAGCGCGAAAAGGAGAGCGTGTACGGAAAGGCGGCCTCCGTGGCCGCGGAACGGCTCGCCGACCCGGAGCGCGCGGTCGAATCGCCCGCCGCGTACATCCAGGCGGCGGGCGGCGCGGCGAAACCTTGAGCGCGGCTCGACGCCGAGGGGGTGGACCTGTACACACGGCAGAAGGCCCACGTGAACCTGAGGGATTAGCGGGGGGCGGCCCCGGGATGTTTCCGGGAACCGGGCGCGACCGGCCGGCGTCTCAACGGAGGAGGGTGCTCCGCAACAAGAGGAGCCTGCCGTGACCCGGACGGCGATCGGGATGGGCGTGTGGGTCCTGCTGTCAGCCTGCACGGCCTCGCACTACGACGAGCCGCGGGTCCCCTCCCGCGCCGATGGCATCGCGTGGGGACACGCCGTCGACGGATTGCAGCTCGGGATCTCGTCGCCGGCCGGGGACGACGAGGCCCCGGGGACCGCGTTCGACGGCGACACGCTGCGCGTGGACGTCCACCTGCGCAACGTCGGCAAATCCCCCGTGCGCCTGCTGGCGTCCGTTCATACCTGCGTCGCGATGGGGCCCCACGGGGCGGCCGCGATCCATGCCTCGAAACTCGTGCTGAACCCGAAGACGGGCGGCGATCCGCGGACCATCACCTATCAGGGGTGGAACCATCTGCACCTGCTGGATACGCGTCGTCCCGAGGCCGAGCCCTGGCAGGAGACGCTGGCCCGGTGCGGTCGGGACACGGACATCCGGCTGACCGCGGACGAAGTCGAGTCCATGTCGACCCGGCTCGACCCGGGCGGGCCGGCGCGGATCACCCGCGTGGCGTTCTTCCCGAGCCAGGAGGGGAAGTCCCCGTGGCGTCTGGAGCCGGGTCAGGATCCGGTGCCGGCGGGGTCCTGCCGGGTGACCGCGGTCCTGAGCGTGGATCATGCGCAATCCACGTGGAAGGGGGAGCTCGTGTCCGGCCCCCTGGACGTCGAGATCCGGCCGCGTCCGTCTGTGGATCGCGCGTGCGGAACGGGGTGACGAAGCTCAGTCCTGGAAGGCGTCGCCGTCGACCGCGACGGTCAGCCCCCCCACGATGACCGTCCCCTTCGGCGCGCCCGTCCAGGTGCCCGTCGCCGAGACCTTCGGGGCGGGCTTGCCGGCCTTTTGCAGGGTGAGGACGACGACGAAGGCGCCGTCGTCGCCCGAGGCCGTGACCCACATGTTGTTCTCCAGTGTCCCGGCTTTCGAGCCCCGCGGGCGCCTGCCCGCGCGCAGCCCGGTCTTCGGCGGGTGGAGGACCGTCCCGCGAAGCGTGTTCCCGCCCGGGCCCGAGATCGTGAAGGCGTTCCCGGCGACGGCGATCGCGTGGCTCTCCAGGGCGCAGTGCTGCCAGAACCGGCCGTCCGCCGACGTGTCCACGATCACCACCGTCGCCGCCGCGCCCGAGCGTCCGGAGAAGTCCACCGCCAGGCGGCGCGTGTGGTTGGAGGTTCCCACGTTGTTCTTCCCCGCGCCGAGGACGACCCACCCGCCGCCGTCGTCGCGCAGCCGGTGGGCGACCACCCGGCCCCGCTCGTCGTTGATCGAAAGCTTGCCGTCGGGGTCGACCGGGTAGACGGTGTTCTGGCTCCGGAAATAGACGTCCTGTCCGTTCGTCTTCGGCCCGTAGCGGCCGCCGCCGACGGCCCACTGTCCGTCCAGGCCGTAGATCCGGTAGCTGAGGGAGTCGGGGCCGCTGTGGCCGCGGTTGCCGAGGAGCTTGGCGAAGACCTGGAGGACGACGTCGTCCGGGCCGGCGTAGGCGTTGCGGAAGGTGAACATCCCGTTCCCCTGCGTGTCCGCGAAGAGCGCGCGCCAGGCGTCGATCTTCATCGGGTCCTTCTCCGCCACGGCGTCGCCGGGGTGGAAGAGGATGGAGGCCGGGGTGCCGAATCGGGCGGCGTCGAACGTCCTGTCGCCCTGGGCGCCCACGGTCCGCTCGTACCACCACGTCAGGCCGGGGTGGAGCTCGGGGGGGCACATCCAGAAGGCGAAGCCCATCGTCCCTTCCGCCGCCGTGCCGGGGTTGTCGTCGGCGAAGTCGGGTCGCCAGAGGCCGGTGCCGGTCTTGACGGTCGCGGCGTAGACGGTCCAGAGGGTGTTCGGCGCGGCCGGGGTCGCCTTGCGGAGGTCTTTCGAGGGATCCTTCCGCGCCATCGCCACGCCGAAGGGGCAGACGCCGTTGCCCATCGGGTAGTAGGTGTAGCCGAGCCCCTCGCAGTTCCAGCCGCTCCCGCCGCGCCCGAGGTTCTCGGCGAGGTAGCGGCCGGTCTTCGCGAAGCAGGCGTCGAGGTCTGCAGCGGAAGAGGGCTCGTCGGAGGCGAGCAGGCAGAGGCCGGCACTGCTCCAGCGGAGGCCCTGCCAGTTGCTGGCGGGGCTGTTGTTCTGCTCGGTCCCGCCGCTTTTGAAGATGACGTCGGCCTGCTTCTTCAGTGTGTCCGAGACGGTCTTCGAGAAGGCGGCGTCCCAGGAGGGCGCGCCGAAACACCAGTCGTAGGTGGTCGCGAGGAAGCTCCCGTGGATATAGAGGGTGAGGCCCTTCTTCCGGGCGTTGCCCCACACGGAGGCGTCGGCGAGCCGCTTTTCGACCCAGCCGCGGGCCTTGCGGGCCCAGGCGTCGTCGCCCGTCAGCACGTGGAGGAAGCCGCAGCGGTGGGCGCTGATGATCTGGTCGTACTCGCCCTCGACGGGCCCGGTGCCCCAGTTGCCG
>CAYUME010000535.1:0-4127 GCA_964445475.1 uncultured Planctomycetia bacterium | reverse complement strand
CGTCGAACCACGAGAAGGATGGACTCAGATCCTCGGGCGGGAGGCCAGCGAGCTCAAAGCTCGGGAGTGGATTTCTGTTGAAGCGCAGCCCCTTCTCAGAGAAGGAACTTCAAAGCGCCAAATTCAGGCTCCGATCGGGCGCTTCGTGACGAAGTAGAGTCGGCAGGACGAGGGCTGGCAAGTGGGAGGGGCGGGTTATCGGAGGCGGAAAGGCATCGTAAGGAGCGTTATCGGACCCTGCGGCCATAGTTCCCCCTCCCCCGCAGCGGCTTCAAACCTCGCGGAAATTATACTACCCTATTGAGTGGAGCTCGGCGCGCCGCGGTTCCTGGTCACCGACCACGGGTGCCAGTTCAGGGCGTGGTTCCGGCGCCTCGTCGAAAAGCGGGGCATTGCCCTGGTGAAGGGACGAAACGGTCGTGCCAGTTCAACGGGAAGGCCGAGCGGTTCTTCCGGACGCTGCGCGCCTGGCAGCGCTTCACGCTCTTCGCCTGGAAGTTGGACTGGATCCAGCGCCGACTGGACCGCTTCCGGGACTGGTACAACGGCAGGTCGATGTGGCTTCACGCGGGGAGGACGCCGGACGAGGTGTATGGTGGCAGGTTGAAGCCGGAGGCACGACCGGTCAGGCGATGCGATCCGGAGATCGCCGTGATGTCCGTGCGACGCGTTCATGCCGGCGGCGATCATCATCTTCCGCGACTCGACATCCGCTACGCGCGGCACGTCAAGAAGACCGCCTGAGCTCGCTGCTCTTTGAAAATCGACTGCTGTGTCGTTAGCCCGACGGAGATGGTGCGTCCGCATTGTTCACGCGGCGCAAATTTATTCATTCATGGGCTGCCCAGCAAGGCTCCTCTTCGCGCACACAATTCGCCGGGCCGCTACAGAGGCCCGATCGGCGGTCGGGGGGGGCGTGTCGGGGACAGGTTTGGAGACAGGTCCGCCAAAACCCCTTTAAACGTGGGACCGCCGGGATTTGAACCCGGAACCAAAGGATTATGAGAAAGGCACAGGCATCTCTGCCCGCGATTTCAAACGAATATACGCCATGAACCGCCTGGAGTCACCCCCAATTCACCGGTTTGGAGACAGGTTTGGAGACAGGTTTTTTTTGTTGCCGTGCCGGCGTCTCCAGCCTTGATCTCCAGTCCTGACCGTCCAGGCTAGTCGTCGCTCCTCCGAATACCACCTTCTCCCTCCTTCACTTTATCTGTAAAAGTGAAGGGTCCCAGAGCTCCCCCCCGGAGGGTGCGAAACGACCAGGCCTGGTCGCCGAGGCCGGTCCGGGCCCCCGGAGAAGGCCCCGCCTTCGTCTTGAGGGAAACCCCGGGCGGGGGTGTTCAGCACCCCCATCACGAAGGGCGTATCACGAGTGGGACAACGGGGCGCTAGCAACCACACGATTCCTGGACGTAGAGTTCCGGAGCGGTCTCGCTTTTGGCAACAAGGGCCGATAACGCCCCTTATGGTGCTTTGCCCCGCCTTCCCCCGTGGCGCCTTGTTGCCTGAACGACCTGACCGGTCTCCCTCGGTTGCATTCGGCCGGGCTGGAAAAGGGCTTTTGCAATTCCTATCCGCGACGCCCGGGGAGGGAAGAGTCCCCCCGATCAGGATCGCGCACGTGGCAGCGAGGACGCTCGCGCGTGAAGGTGATTGCATGACCGGAATTCCTCCGGGAAGGAAGCGCCGCGCGCTTCCGGCATTTTCACACGCGCCCGTCGCAGCGTCAAGCGCCAGGGCCCGCATGCGATTTTCCCCGAGCCGGCCGTGTCACAATCCGTGTCAGGCGACCACCTACAGGGGATGCACGACCATCCGGCTTCCCGGGACCACGCCGTGGGAGGAGATCGCATGGACATGAAGAGGCGCGACTTCGTCAGGACCTCGGTCGCCGCGACGATGCTCGTGGGGCACCGCCTGGCCAGGGCCGCTTCGGCCGGATCGTCCTCCCTCCTGCTGGAGACGACCCAGTTCGCGCAGCCCGGCGGATGGATGCTGGACACGCAGTTCCACAACGTCCTCGGATTCAGCTACCTGCTGGCCCACGGCATGGGCAGTCCGGTGGAGAACGCCAGGACGACCGCCACGCTGCCCCAGAAGGGGACCTACCACGTCTGGATACACACCAAGAACTGGTGCCCGGGGGACTGGAAGGCGCCGGGCCGCTTCTCCGTCCTCGTCGACGGCAGGCCCCTCGACCGCGTCTTCGGCACCGAGCCGGGCTGGGACTGGCAGTCCGGCGGGACCGTCGACGTCGCCGACACGAAGGTGGAGGTCGAGTTTCAGGACCTCACCGGCTTCGAGGGCCGCTGCTCCGCCATCTATTTCACGCGCGCGGCCGGCGACAAGCCCCCGAAGGACGGGAAGGCGCTCGCCGCCTGGCGCCGGAAGCAGGCGGGCCTCCCCGAAGGGCCCTCCCAGACCCTGGACTTCGACGTCGTCATCGTGGGCGGCGGGATCACGGGCTGCAGCGCGGCGCTGGCCGCGGAGGCGAAGGGCCTGAACGTGGCCCTCATCCAGAACCGCCCCGTGCTCGGCGGCAACGCCAGCGGCGAGATCCGCGTGCACACCATCGGCATCTCCGCCAAGGCCGAGGCCATCGTCAGCCAGATCGACACGGAGCACTACCCGAACGGGTCGGCCAAGGCCCTGCAGGCCGACAAGAAGCGCGCGGCCAGCATGGCCGCGGCGAAGGGCATTAGGCAGTTCCTGCTCCACACCCTGGTCGAGGCGGAACGGAAGGGCGCCCGGATCGAATCGGTCACGGCCTGCGATCACCGGACGGGCCAATTGATCCGCTTCAAGTCGCCGGTCTTCATCGACTGCTCCGGCGACGGCTGGCTGGGGGAGATGGCGGGGGCCGCGTTCGTCTACGGCCGCGAGTCCAGGAACCAGTACGACGAGGGCTGGGAGAAGCACGGCGACCTGTGGAGCCCGGCCATGGCGGACAACCGGGTCATGGGGACCAGCCTCCTCTGGAACACGGCGCCCCTGGACAAGCCGGCGTCCTTCCCGGAGGTCCCCTGGGCGGCGCCGGTGGCAAAGCATCACGTCGCGACCGGCGGGGAGTGGTACTGGGAGTACTCGGACAACGACCTGAACCAGATCGACGACGCCGAGGCGATCCGGGACCACCTGTTCCGCGCCATCTACGGCACCTACGCCAACACGATCAAGCAGGCGAAGCACGAGAACCTCGGCCTGGACTGGGTCGCCTACAACGGCGGCAAGCGGGAGTCCCGCCGCCTCGTCGGGGACTACCTCTACAAGGGGACGGACGCCCGGGACTCCGTCGAATTCCCCGACGCCGTCGTCACCGAGCAGCGGGACATCGACCTCCACTACCAGCAGAAGCTGACGGGCAGCCCGTTCGACTTCCTCTCCAAGGCGCTGTTTCTGAAACCCAAGAACACGTATTACTACATCCCGTTCCGGTCGCTGTACTCGAAGAACATCGAGAACCTGATGGTCGCGGGCCGCTGTTTCAGCTGCACCCACGTGGGGCTGGGCGGCCCCCGGGTCATGAAGACCTGCGGGCAGATGGGCGTGGCGACGGGCAACGCGGCGTACCTCTGCAAGAAACACGGCGCGACGCCGCGGGACGTCGGCCGGGAGCACATCCAGGAGCTCCGCCAGCTCTGCGGGTACAGCGGAAGAGCCGCCCGCCCGGGCCAATAGGGCAGTATAATTTCCGCGAGGTTCGAAGCCGCTGCGGGGGAGGGGGAGGCTATGGTCGCAGGGGCTGATAACGGCGGTTAGGCTGCTTTTCCCCTCGCGGGCCCAAAGCCTCCCCCTCCCCGCAACGGATTCAAACCTCGCGGAAATTATACTTCCTTATTGACCGAAATCAAAAACCATCTGCGGCGGGGGGCGGGCGTGAGAGACGGGCGGCGGGGAGTCCGGGAGACCCATGGACCTCAATATTTTAGCGACGGCCCCCGGCTCCAGGATCTCGGCGATCGGCTCCATATGGCCCCCGCACCGCGGGCACGCCAGGGCGTCCAGACCCATCGTACGCTTGAGGAGGTCCGCCCTCCGCATTCGCTGACGCCACCGGTGCCGGGGGCCAGGTTCCACCACGACGTTCCCAGGGCACGACGAGGCGCGAAGCGGGTCACGGGCGG
>CAYUME010000534.1:0-4135 GCA_964445475.1 uncultured Planctomycetia bacterium | reverse complement strand
CGTGTTCCCGGTTGCCGTCCCGCCGGCCAGGGACTGTCCTCCCGGCCGCCCCGCGAGCAGCACGTACTGGGCGTGGTCGTCGTCGGCGAGACCGGTCAGGGCGCCGTGGTCGTGGACGTGCGCCGAAGACGCAAATCCGGCAGCCGGGACGCCGCCCAACAGGTCCGCGTTGGAGGCCGTCTTCGCCCGCATCGCATACGGGCTGGCCAGCAGGGCATAGCGTGGTGTCATCTCCGGATCGCTTCCCGCCTGAATTCCCAGGGTGTAGGGCTCGTCGAAGGGGAGCGACAGGGGATTGGAGAGGCCGAGCTCGACGCTATAGAGGCCACCAGAGAGGGGGACGTTCAGGTGGGATTCCGTCCAGACGCTGCTGCCGCTTCCGTTGTAGAGGGTGAAAGTCAGGTTGACATTGCTTGTGATCGGATTCCCGGAGGCGTCCGTCAACCGTCCCTGGAATCCGATCCGTTCCGGCGGGTCGGCGAACGCGGGGGAGGAGAGCGCGAGCAGGAGCGCGACGGCATGGAGGTACGGCATCGTGCGGCAGGCGCGGTTCATGGCGGACTCCTGGAATGAATGGCCTTGAAAGGATTTCATGAAATATGCCGCAATTCCGGCGAATGTCAAGGGCGCCATGACGGCCTTCACGCGCGACGCAAAGATTGCTGACAAATCGGGATGCGACGAATATCATGTTTACGTCACATCCGTTTTCGCAATCACGAAGGACAAGAGGAAAGGCTGGCCGATGGACGACACCACCCTGCGCGACCTGGCGGTCCGTGCGTCGGACGGGGATCTCGACGCGGCCGAGAACCTCATCCGGGGGTTCCACGGCCATCTCTTCAGTTTCCTCCACCTGCTCCGCGTCCCCGAAACGGAGCTGGAGGACGTCGCCCAGGACACCGCGGTCCGCCTTTACAGGAGCCTGTCCGAGTACGACCCCGCGCAGCCCTTCCTCCCGTTCCTGCGCGGCGTCGCGCGCCACGCCGCGGCCGACTTCTGGCGGTCCCGGCACCGGGAGGCCCGCCGGCTCACCGCCTTCCAGGCCTTCGTCGTGCGGCAGGCGGGGGAGGAGACCGGCGAGCGCCACCTGAACGTCCAGAAAGCGAGGCTCCTGCATTGCCTCGGCCGGCTCCAACCGAAACAACGCGAGATCGTGACGTTGCGGTACGACCGGGGACTCGATTCCGGCGGCATCGCCCGGGAGCTCGGCCAGAGCGCCGTCGCCGTCCGTCAGGCCCTCTCCCGCATCCGGCGGACGCTCCGTGCGTGTGTCCAGGCGGCACCATGAAACCGGGGTGACCCCATGAAGCGACCGCGCTTGGTCCTTGCGATGCTGTCCCTGGCGTCTACAGCCCCGGCCGAGAGCATCGTCTTCCCCGACGACGCCGGGGTCGTCAACATCAAGACCGCCTACGGCGCCACGGGGGACGGCGTCACCGACGACACCGCCGCGATCCAGAAGGCCATCGACGAGGTCCGCGGGATCCCCGACACCCTCTATTTCCCCGACGGCACGTATCTCGTCAGCGACAGCGTGGGGATCTTCAACGGCAAGGCCCACAGCCGCGACCGGTTCCTCACCTACCAGGGCCAGAGCGAGGCCGGCACCGTCATCCGGCTGAAAGACAGCTGCCCGGGATTCGGGGACCCCGACAAGCCGAAGATCGTCTTCTCGGTTTACGAGGGGCAGGGGACCGGCGACGTGATGCACAGCTACGTCCGGAACCTGACCGTGGACGCGGGGAAGGGCAACCCCGGCGCGGTGGGCCTCCGCTTCATGACCAACAACAGCGGGGCGGTGGTGCACGTCACGGTCCGGAGCAGCGACCCCCGGGGGGCCGGGAAGCTCGGCCTGGACCTGCGGCAGGGCCAGAACGGGCCGTGCCTGATCCAGCACGTCACGGTGGAGGGGTTCGACCACGGGGTCGAGACCAACGACACGTTCTCCCTGGTCTTCGAGCACCTGGCCCTGAAGAACCAGCGGGTCCTCGGGTTTCGCGTGCACAACGCACGCACGACCCTGCGGGATTTGAGGAGCGTCAACTCCGTGCCGGCCCTCTCCCTCAACAAGAACGCCCACCTGACCCTGGTCGAGGCCGACTGCTCCGGCGGCTCGAAGGACCAGGCCGCCATCGTGAGCGAGAGCGACAAGGTCTTCCTGCGAGACGTCCGGCAGGCCGGCTACGGTCATCTGCTCCGGGACGCCTCGGGGAAGGTGCATGACGACGCGAAGCTCGACGAGTGGCACGAGGGCCAGGGGCACGCCCTGTTCGGGGCGGAGCCGAAGACCCTCCGCCTGCCCGTCCAGGAGACGCCGGACATCCCCTGGGAGACGGACCTCGGGAAGTGGGCGAAGGTGGAGTGGTCCAAGGCGGGCGACGACATCTCCGAGGCGCTGCAGGGCGCCATCGACCGGGCCGCGAAGGAGGGCCTGACCACGGTCTACATCCCGCGGAAGCCCCGGACCCACGACTACCCGAAGCTGACGCGCCCGATCCGCGTCCATGGCGCCGTCCGGCGCATCCTCGGGATGTCCAACATCCTCGACATCGCGGACCCCAGCGGGCAGATGAAGGGCGGGGCGGCCGCCTTCACCTTTGAGGACCTCGCGGGCCCGGCGGTCGTCGTGGAGCGGTTCTTCCTCCTCGGCGGCTGGAAGTGCCCGAAGGAGATCGCGATGTTCGAGAACAAGTCCGGCAAGGCGGTCGTCGTCCGCCACTTCTCCCAGGGCGGGCGGCACAAGAAGCCGTCGACCGGCGGCGAGTGGTTCATCGAGGACGTGCCCTCCGTCGGGCTCCGCGTCGGACGCGGGGAGACGTGCTGGGCGCGGCAGTACAACCCCGAGTCGCCCGAGCCGGACATGATCGAGGTCGACGGCGGGCAGCTGTGGATTCTCGGCCTGAAGACCGAGGGCCGGTCCCGTCACGTCGTCGCCCGGAACGGCGCGAAGGTGGAGCTGCTCGGCGGCGTCAGCTACCAGTCCTGGGGCAAGCAGCCCGTCGACCCCCCGATGTTCACGGTCGTCGACTCCGAGGCCTCGTTCACCTTCGGCTTCTACCACTGGAACCAGCCGTTCACGACGATCGTGGAGGAGACCGTTCGGGGTGAGACGCGGACGCTGCTGCGGAAGGATCTCGCGAGCTACCACCTGCCGGTCTATCGCGCCGGCGCCGGAAAACGCTGAGCCCCGCATGACAAACGCCGAGTTCCGGGACATGGCGGAGAAGTGCCTCGAGGGGTCGGCGACCCCGGAGGAAGAGCGGGCCCTCGTCGGCGCCGCGGAGGCCTCCCCGCGCCGCGCCCGGTTCCTCCGGCTCGTCGTCGAGTTCGATGCCGCCCTCCACACCCTCCGGCGCGACCCGGACGCCTTCGCGAAGCGGGTGGCGGGGATCCTCCGCCACGAGGGGCACGCCGACGCGTTCGCGCGGCGCCTGCGACGGCGGATCGAACGGGAAGCCTCGACTCCCGGCGGACGGTCGCGCCGGGGAGTCGCCCGACGCATGCGATCCCGCGCGGGCGATTCGCGCTCGACGCGCTGGGCGGCTGCCGCGGCCCTGGTGCTCGCTGCAGGGGCTGCCGTCCTGCTGCTGCGCGGCCCCGGCCCGGAGCGCCCGGAGACTCGCCGGGTCGAAGGCCTGGCGCGCGAAGACCCGGCGGCCGCGTCGGCCCGGGAGGGCGCGCCCGCGTCGCCGGAAGCCCCGCGCGTCCCGGTCCTGGTGGAGCGCGATCGCGCGACAGGGACTCCCCGCGATGCCGGGAAAGGGCCCGAATGGCCGGAATCCCCGCTGCCTCCCCCTTTTGCCGGCGTGTCGCGTCAGCCCGAGACGGCATCAGACGCGCCGCCCCCCGCCACCGTAAACGTTCCGGCCCCGCCGCCCGCCCTCACGACGACCGTGGTCGCCCGTGTCGAGACGGTCGCCGGGGAGGTCCTTCTGGAAGGCCGGGACGAAACCGAAGTCGCCGTGCCGGAGCGCGCACTTGTCTCGGGGCGCGGGATCCGGACGGGGGTGGGTGCTCGCTGCGTCCTGGCGCTCGTCGACGGGTCCCGGGTCGAGGCCGGTGCCGCGACGCGCCTGTCCGTCTCCGCGACGGAAGAGACGGACGGACGGACGCCCGCGCTGCGTGTCGATAT
>CAYUME010000533.1:0-4138 GCA_964445475.1 uncultured Planctomycetia bacterium | reverse complement strand
CCCGCTCGATCTCCTGCATGGCCTGCATGACCTTCGGATCGTCGAGGTCCGGGCCGGGGGGGCCGCCGTCGTCCGACCCCACGGACGCAGGCGCCGGCTCCCGGACCCCCTTCAGCGCGGAAAACGGGCTCAGGAGACGGCGCAGATCCTTGCCGCCGCACTTGGGACAGACGGGATCGCGATCCGGCTGGATGCGCTTGGAGAAGAGGCTGTAGATGGCCCGGCATCGCGAACAGGCGAACTCGTAGATGGGCATGGGACACCCCGGGGACCGTCGACACGCGCCGCGTCGCGGCGCATTTTAGACGAGATGACGAAAAGGAGCAAGGGGCCGAAAAAAACGCCCCGCCGTCGCGGCGGGGCGTCCAGAGATCGTCGGGCGCGCGCACCCGCTCACCGGGGCGGCGTCAGCGGGGGGAGCGGCTTCTGGCCCGTCGGCGCGTTCAGCATCGACCCCGCCTTCGGGGGATCGTTCTCGATCACCCGGATGTCGTCGACCAGGAAGTCCCGGATCTCCGGCGAGGGGTTCCAGAATCCGAGGCCCGTGAACGTCCGATCCTCCTCCTTCGTCCTCCGCTTGAACCCGCCGGCATCCAGCACGATCAGGTGCCACTGCCCGTCGCCCTTGAGCTGGAACTTCTGCTGCAGGTAGTCGTTCCCCTTGTCGGTGTGCAGGCAGATGTAGGTCGTTCCCGTCATGCCGACGATGGGCGCCTCGGACCAGACCCAGAAAGAGACCGACTTCATGAGGCTGAGCTTCTCGGCGGGGATGTCGAACCGGGTGCGGGAGCGCTGCAGCTTGAGGTGGACGCACCCCTCCCCGACGGGGGCGATCTTCGCGTCCGAGACCCACTCCGCGTGCGCCGCGTCCCCGACTTCGGACTGGCTGTCGAAGCCCAGGAGCAGGCGGCCGCGCTCGTTCGGGACGCGTCGGAGCATCTCCTTCGCGCGCCGGGCGTTCGCGCTGTCCGGCTGCATCTTCACGACGCGCTCGAGGCAGTTCCGGGCGACCGGATAGGTCCGCCGGGCCAGGGCCGCTTCTGCCTGCTGGATGAGGTACTCCGCCTCCTCGTCGGGCGTGCGCCGGGGCGCCACGGACGCATCGGCGTCGGCGGCCGGCGCGGGGCGCACCGGACCGGCGGCCAGGAGCGCTCCCGCGGCAACGGTCAGCACCTGCTTCCACATGACCGGCTCTCCTGCATGGGGGGGCTGCGTGCGAGGCTCAAGATATCAATGACGGATGCCGCCGGGCATGTCATTCCGTTCCGGGACGCCCGGGGACACGCCGGGCGAAGGGTGCCCGAGGAGGGAGGACGGCGGGGAACGGCTCAGGCGGTCGCGTACGGGGCCGTGTGCCCCCCGCCGTCGCCCTCGTGCTTCACGGACATCCCCGCCGTGATCGCGAAGCGCATGGCCTCCTCGACCGACAGGGGGATCCGCTCGAGGGCTTCGCGGGGCGCCAGCACCGTCAGGCCGCCGACCGCATAGCTGAAGGGGCAATAGACCGCCACCCGGCCGCTCGCGCCGAGCTCGTGCGGCAGGTCCGAGAAATCGGTCCGCGTCACCAATCCCATCACCCGAGGCCCCCCCTCCCCCAGCCGGATCAGGACCGCCTGCTCGATCGGCTTCCGGCCCGGACGCGAGAAGAATCCGAGGAGGTCGCGCGTCCCGACGTAGAGGGTCTTCACGAGCGGAAGCTGGGACAGGAGGCGCTCGCCCTTGTTGAAGAGGGCCTCGAGCAGCCAGAGCTTGAGCAGCGTCCCGGCCAGGAAGATCAGCACGATGCCCGCCGCCAAGCCCAGCCCCGGCCTGTAGTAGCCCTCCGGCAGCACGGCCAGGAGGAGGCCGCCCAGCAGGCTTTCCGCCGCGGACCCGAGCCAGAACAGGACCGCCACCGTCACGGCGATCGGCAGCACGGCCATCAGGCCCTTCAGGAACGTCCGGCTGATCCAGGACATAAGCGCCCCCCGGAAAATACGGAACGCGACCTCCGTCCGGATGCGCGTCGCGGCGGGGAATCGCGTCTCACGGCCTCAGTGGACATCCTGCTTGAAGAGGACCTTCTCGTAGAGGTCCGCCTGGCGTGCGATGAAGGTGATGAGGAAGGACGACGTCTCGGGCGTGGTCGTCTTGAGGGGGCGCGTCTCGGTCATGACCAGGTAGTCCTCCTCGAGGGCCATCTGCCCGTACGGGAGGGAGAAGTTGAGCTCGAGGGCCTTCTCGAAGCGGGACGGGGCGCACGCGGCGCGGGGCCCGATGCGCGTCGTGTAGCGGACCAGCCGCTCCCGGTCGTGGCTGAACTCGCGCAGCTCGACGACCTGGGAGCGCCCCCCGGAAAGGGGGACGGTGAGCTCCGAGGCCCGCGCGTGGTCGATGTGCGCCCACCCCTGCTTCTTGCAGATGGCGGCCACCAGCGTCTTCAGGGATTCGGCCATGCCCGGCATTATAGGGGCGCCCGGCGACTTCGCAAGCAAATCCCCGCCTCCGGCCCTTTTCCATTGCCATGAGGCGGGTTCCGTTTATAATCCAAAGGCCGTTGCGGCCGTTTTCCGGACGATCCTCGCCATGCGTCGCAAGACCCCGCTGCAGATCGCGGTCCTTCTCTCCGGCTCGGGTCGCACGCTGCAGAACCTGCTCGACCAGATCGCCGAGGGGCGCCTGCACGCCCGCATCCCGCTCGTCCTCTGCAGCCGCGCGGAGGTCCTCGGCGTCTCCCGCGCCCGCCAGGCCGGCCTCGAGACCGTGGTCGTCCCGCGCAAGCGCTACGACTCCGACGACGCCTACAGCCGGGTGCTCGTCGCCCTGCTCGACCGCACGCCGGTCGACCTCGTCGTGCTGGCCGGCTACATGCACCTCTTCCGGTTCCCGGAGACCTACCGCAACCGCGTGATGAACATCCACCCCGGCCTCCTCCCCGATTTCGGCGGCCCGGGCATGTACGGCGACCGGGTGCACCGCGCGGTCCTGGAGCGGGGGGCGCGGGAGTCGGGATGCACGGTCCATTTCGTGGACGACCAGTACGACCACGGTCCCGTGATCCTGCGCCGCCAGGTCCCGGTCCTGCCGGCGGACACGCCCGACACGCTCGCGCACCGGGTCTTCTTCGAGGAATGCCGCGCCTACCCGGAGGCCATCCGGCTCTTCGCGGAAGGGCGGCTGAAGGTCAAGAACGGGACGCTCGAGATCGAGGAGCCGGACGAGGAGCCGTAAGCCGGATCCCCTTTTCGCGAGACACGCATCGACATGGGCACCCTGCAGGGCGATCTCGATGTCATCGGGCTGGCCGACCTCCTCCAGTTCATCGTCCAGCACCGCAAGGTCGGCACGCTCACCGTCTATGACGCCCAGAGCAAGAAGATCCTGCACTTCGGAACCGACGGGATGATGATGCTCTCGACCGGCGAGCGGAAGGGGCCCCGTCTCGGCGAGATGCTGCTCCTGACCAAGCAGCTGTCTTTCCCGCAGGTCGCGCGCGCGCTCGAGAGCCAGAAACAGTGGGGCGTGCACTTCGGCGAGGCGGTCGTCCGCCTCGGCTACCTCCCCCGCGAGACCATCTTCGCGACGATCCTGGTGCAGGTCGAGGAGGAGCTCTGCGACATGTTCTTCTGGACGGGCGCCTCCTTCACGTTCGTCGAGGGCCCCCCTCCGGCCGTCTTCGAGGATCCGGAGCAGCCCGTCGCCATCCTCAAGCGCGACGTGTCGGGGCTGATCCTCGAGGCCATGCGCCGCGTCGACGAGCTGAACTCCTACAGCCAGCTGCTCGGCGGCGGACGGGCGGTCTATGCCGTGACGGACCAGATTGCGGCCCGCGCCGCCGATTACGCGGCCGACCCCGTCATCGCGATCGTCGTGCAGTGCATCGACGGCCAGCGCACGATCGAGGAGACGGTCGAGGAGGCGGGCGTCTCGCGCTTCATCGTCTACAGCGTCTTCGCGCGGCTCCATCAGGACGGCTGCCTCCAGCGGGTCGCGACGCCGGCCGAGGAGGAACAGGAGACTCCCGCCGACACGGCGGCCGCGCCGCCCGCCGCAGACGCGCCTGACCGGCCGGCCGTGACGCCGCCGCCGGCCGAGCCCCCCGGCGCCGCCGCGTCGACGCCGCCGGCCGAAAAAGCCCCCCAGACGAAGCGCCTCTCCG
>CAYUME010000532.1:0-4138 GCA_964445475.1 uncultured Planctomycetia bacterium | reverse complement strand
AAAAGAACGCTATGACACTGTGCGGCACTTTAACGATATTGTCGCACTTGCCATTGGCACTCGCCCTGACTCAATTTCAGAAGATATTCTCTCGCTGATTAATTCGTATACTGATACCTATGATGTATGGATTGAGTATGGTCTTCAGAGTGCGCAAGACGAAACCTTGGAGCGGATCAACCGGGGGCACGACTTCGCCGCCTTTCGCGACGCCGTGCGCCGCACCAACCGCCGCGGCATCCGGATCTGTGTGCACGTCATCCTTGGCCTGCCGGGCGAGACCCTCCAAGTGCAGGGAAACGAAGTCTACATCAACGGCCGGAAGTTGGAGCATCGGCCCATTCCGCCGTCGGACGAGGCGCGGGCCCCAGGTGGCGACCGCCACGTGGTCTACGAATATAAGTGGAACGGCCGGGAGCACCTCTGCAGCGGGGTGGAGCCCGATTACGGCGGCTCCTCGGACTACGCCGAGGTCCAGCGCCTGGCGGATGCCTATCCCGTCGGCGGCAAGGCGATGTGCCGGGTGAACCCGGAGAACCCCGCGGAGGCCTATCTCCGGCCGGGCAGCCTCTGGTTCGGGCTGATCATCCTGTTTCCCCTGGTCTTCGTCGCGGCCGGGGCGGGAGGGATCTGGTTCGCGTGGCGCGGCCTGTCGGCCTCCGCCCGGGGCGACGGGGAGGCCGCCCCGATCTCGAGCCGCGCGACCGGCACCAAAGCCCGCTGGATTCCCGTCGCCTTCTGCTCCGTCTTTTTCCTGGCCGGCCTCGGTCTGTTTCTCGGCCTCTTCCTTCCCGCCCTGCTCGATTTTATCGACAGCAAGAACTGGACGCCGACCCCCTGCACGGTCCTCTCGAGCAGCGTGAAGAGCCACCGGGGCGACGACAGCACGACCTACAGCGTGGACATCCTGTACGAGTACCGGCTCGGCGGGAAGACCTACCGGTCGAACCGCTACACGTTCATGGGCGGCTCCTCGAGCGGGTACGAGGGGAAGAAGGAGGTCGTCGACCGCCACCCGCCCGGCGCGTCGGCGACGTGCTACGTGAACCCGAAAGACCCGGCGGAGGCCGTGCTCGAGCGCGGCTTTACGTGGGAGCTGCTCTTCGGCCTGATTCCGCTGGTGTTCATGCTGTTCGGCGGGATCGGGCTCTTCTTCGCGCTGCGGGCCGCGCGCGGTGGGGCCGGCGTCGCGCCGGGGGCCGTTTCGTGGCGCCGGTCGACCGGCACCGCCGCGGCGGCGACCGGCCTCCCGGCGGAGACCGGGCCCGTCACGCTCAAGGCCCAGTCCACGCCGCTCGGCGCGTTCATCGGCCTGACGGTCTTTGCCCTCCTCTGGAACGGCATCCTCTCCCTCTTCGTTTGGGAGGCGGTCCAGGGGTGGCGGAAGGGGAGCCCCGACTGGTTCGGCACGATCTTCCTCCTCCCCTTCGTCCTCATCGGCCTCGGCGTGCTCGTCGGCGCCCTCTACCAGCTCCTGGCCCTCTTCAACCCGCGGCCGGAGATCACGGCGAGCGCGGGGGCCGTCCCCCTCGGCGGCACGCTGGACATCGCCTGGAAGGTCCCGGGCCTGGACCGGCGGATCACGCGGCTCCACATCCGGCTCGAGGGGCGCGAGGAGGCGACGTACCGGCGGGGCACCTCGACCGTCACGGACCGCCGCCCGTTTGCCGCGTCGGACCTCGTCGACGCGCGGAGCGCCTACGAGATCCGCGGCGGGCGGGCGACGCTCGCGATCCCGGCGGACACGATGCACTCCTTCCAGAGCGACAACAACAAGGTGGTCTGGGTGCTCCGGGTCCACGGCGAGATCGACCGGTGGCCGGACGTGAAGCTCGAGTTCCCGATCACCGTCCTGCCGGCCTGACACGCGCGGGGCGCCCTGGTGGCCGCCCGGCTGTCGGGGACACGGGGGAACGACGCGACATTCGGGACCCAGTCGGGATCCGCCATGAACTCCCTGCGCATCGAGACGCTGGACGGCGGCGCGGCCTACGGCCCCCGCGAGGAGATCGCGGGCCGGGCCTCCTGGTCGCTGGAGAAGCCCCCCGACGCCGTCGAGCTCCGGCTCTTCTGGTACACGCAGGGCAAGGGGACCCAGGACGTCGGGATCGTCCGGTCGGTCCGCTTCGACGGCGCGGGGCGCGAGGACCGGCGGGAGTTCCGTTTCACGCTGCCCGAGGCCCCCTATAGCTGCTCCGGGAAGCTCGTCTCGGTCTGCTGGGCCCTCGAGCTGGTCGCGCTGCCCTCCGGCCAGACGGGCCGTTTCGAGTTCACGATGGCCCCCGGCGGGAAGGAGATCGTCCTGCCCGAGGCGCCGGAGCTGGCCGCGGAGGAGCGGAAGAAGATCCCCGGATTCCTGCGAGGGCTGGCGGATCGGGCCGAGAAGGCCAAGGCCGAGGCCGAACGGCGCGAACGGGAGAAGAAACGCCGCCCCTGAGCGCTCGGCGCGAGGCGTTCCCCGTCCGCGTCTCTTTGCGGTTCCTCGCCCTGCACGAGAGGGGCGGGCCTTCTGCCCGCCCGGACGTCGTTCGGTCTCTTCCCCGTTGCGGATGGACGGCCGCCCCATGGAGCCTATCGTCCTGCAGAAGCGACGGCTCCGGGCGGAGACGTTGCGGAGCCGGGACCGGCTCTCCCCCGCGGAGCACGAGGCGAAGTCCGCGGGCATTGTCCGGCGCCTGATCGGGCTTCCCGTCTACCGCGACGCCGGGACGGTGTCGGCTTTCGTGACCTTCCGCTCCGAGGTGGACACCCGCGTCCTCCTCGAGGACCTTCTGAAGGCGGGTCGGACGGTGGCCGTCCCGCGCGTGACCGGTCCGGGGGAGATGGAATTCCACCGCCTCGCGGACCCCGGCCGGGACCTCGCGCCGGGCACCTGGGGGATCCCGGAACCGGACCCGCGGCTGGAGCGTGTCGATCCCGGGGCCTTCGACCTGGTGATCGCCCCCGGCGCGGCCTTCGACGCGCGCGGCTTCCGGATCGGCTACGGCGGCGGGTATTACGACCGGTACCTGCGCCGCCTCCGGCCGGACTGCGTGGTCCTCTCCCCCGCCTTCGAGCTCCAGGTCGTCCCCCGCGTCCCGACGGAGTCCTTCGACGAGGCCGTCGACCTGATCGTCACGGAAGACCGGGTCATCCGGGCGGGCTGAGGGCTTGGGGCTTGGGGCTTGATCCCCCGGGAGGCGCCTGCCCGGAACCGCGTCTCCAGGAATCCGCTGCCGCGCGCGTCGTGAGGAGTCCCGGGGGGGGGCCTGGCATGCGGTGCGCTTCCCCCTGCATTTTTTAGAGGCGACGATGATGGACGCCAACACGTCGGATCGGCTGGCGCGGCTGGAGCGGGAGGCCCGGCTGTTCAGGGTCGCGTGTCTGCTGCTGGTCGCGGTTCTCGGCGCGGCCGTCCTGGTCGCCCAGTCCCCCGCGCAGGTGGTCCAGGCCCGCTACGCCTTTCTCCCCCCCGACGCGGCGGGGCAGCCCCCCGGGGCGATCAACCGCGTCCAGTGGCGTCAGATGGACCTGGCCAACGGGACCGTCTACACGCTCTGGTGCCAGCCTCACCCGTCCGCCCCGCAGGAGAGCGTCTATTATGTGACGACCATCAACCCGATGACCGGGCTCTTCCAGACCCGGGAGCTTGGAAAGTAAGGCGACGACCCGGCTTCCATGACGCAGCCCACCCTGGCGCGGGGCGCTCACGGCAAACGGAGTGGGACCTTTCTTCCGATCTCCCCCCTTCTGCGACGGGTCCCCCTTCCCGCCCCCGCGCCCCGCACGGCCGGGGGCCCCGGTGCATCGGGGAGGACCCGCCTCCGGAAGATGCGGATGCCCGCCGCTGGGAAATCGCGATACGGGCGACGATTTCCCGGCGGAGGGCTTGGGGTTTTGACGGAGAGGGATTTTCCCGATTCCGGTTGGTTCTCCCCCGGGCAGAGTCGTGGGGCGGTCTCGCATCCTGTTCCGAGTCGGCGTGGCTCACGGAAGGGGATTCCCCCTGCCTGGGACGGTATCCGCGCGGCATCGCTTACGCTGGCCGCGGGGCCGAAGACCGCCGATTGCCAGGCGTTTCGGGGCCCCAACCCCGAAACGCAAGGCAATCCAAGCCCTCCGCCGGGAAATCCTAAGCGCGGGGGGGGGACCGCTATGG
>CAYUME010000531.1:0-4138 GCA_964445475.1 uncultured Planctomycetia bacterium | reverse complement strand
CGGGATAGGCATATTGCGCATCGTCGAGCGGCGCGGTCTCGGCCCCGCGCACCACGCCCGCCACGGTCACCCGCGTCCCCCGCGGCAGCGTCGCGGGGTCGAGAAAGACCTTCTGGTAGGCCAGGAACCGCCCCTGGGAGAGGGATCGCGCGGACGACGGCTCGTGACTCCCGTCGAGCGGCAGCTGGAGGATCTCGAGCCGGGTCTCGTCCTCCGTCCGGCGCCCGGCCAGGATCTCGCCGCCGAAGCAGACGAGCTTGCCCGCGTAATAGGCGGGGTTCTTCGCCAGGTAGTCGTAGGGAAGGGGCCAGTCGACCTGGTCGTGCATCCCCTCGCGGAGGACGCAGCGGTGGCCGCAGGCCGGGAGCAGGAGCAGGGCGGCGGCCGCGGCGAGGAGGAGACGGACGCGCGGGGAGGCGGTCATGGCGCGACCTCCGATGGCCATGAGATCAAGGCGGACGGGCGCTCGAACGATTGTACCCCCGAGCGAGCGTGGAAATCAAACGGCCCCGCCTCGCTCCCCCCGCACCGCCTCCGGGGTGGCTTGAAACGCGTGCCCCCGTGGCTTGTCATCATGCCCCCGGAACCGGCTTGAGCGCCCCCCGGTCGAACCGCATCCGCGCCTCCTTCGCGATCTTCTCGAACTCGGCCACCTCCGCGTCCGTGAAGATCAGCCCGCCCGCCGCCGCGCTGCGCGTGAAGGCCTCGTGCTCGAGCTGCCCCGGCAGGATGGCGCGCCCCTCCGGCGGGGCGTTCCCGTGGCCGAGCAGGTCGGCCAGCACCGCCTTGACGTTCTCCGCCTGCTTCCGCCCCCGGGCGAAGCCGCCGCAGTCCAGCGCCTCCGGCCGGATCGCCTGGAAGAAGAAGTTGGGCGTCCGCTTCTCGTCGGCGGGGCCGACGCCCCACCGGCTGCGCAACGTCGGCAGCGACCCGCCGACATACGCCGCCAGCAGCTCGTCGATCAGGGCCAGGCCGTAGCCCTTGTGGGCGCCGAACGGCAACAGCGCCTTCACCTGGTTCGGGTCGGTCGTCTCCCGCCCCTCCCCGTCCACGCCGCACCCCGGCGGCAGCGGCTTCCCCTCCCGCACGAACTGCTGGACGCGCCCCATCGCCACCGTGCTCGTCGCCCAGTCGATGCAGACCGGGAAGCCGACGGCGTCCGTCGTCGGGAAGCCCCACGAATGCGGATTGGTGCCCAGCGTCGGGAACTTGCCGCCGAAGGGGACGACCTCGGCCAGCGCCGCCGTGCAGCAGGTGTAGGCCAGGTAGCCCTTCTTCGCCGCGTCGATCACGTACCCGCCGCCCCACAGGTAATGGAAGGCGTTGTCGACGGCGACGATCCCGACGCCGAACCGGTCGGCCAGCTTCATGGCGGCGGCCATGGCCTCGAAGGCGACGGCCTGGCCGAGCTTCTTGTTGGCATTCCAGCGCTGGACGGCGCGGTAGGGCCCCTTGAGCTTCTCGATCTTCGCGCCGGGGACGCAGCCGCCGGCCTTCGAGCCGAAGAGCTCGTCGAGGTGGAGGGCCTTGATGGCGTTGTGGGTCTTGATGCCGTGACGGGCGGTCAGCTCCGAGAACTGCGCCGCCGCGGCGGCCTCCTTCGCGTTGTAGCCGCGTTTCTTGTAGGCGCGGGCGACGAGCGCGTTGTGCATCTCGACCGGCATGATCCACTCGGCCATGGGGCGCTCCCGGGAAAAGATGGAGGGACACTGGTTATATAAACGCGAAGGCGGCAGTACAGCACATCCGCACCGGCAAATCAAGCGCGGGGGGAATTCGCGGGCCGGGGGCTCCCCAGACGGGCGGACGGCCGGTATAATCCCTGCGGATCCCCCCTCAGGAGCCGCGCCATGCGCCTCATCCCCCTCCCCGCCGCAGTCCTCGTGGCCGCCGCGCTCGCCGGACCGCCCGCCGGCGCCGCGGAGTTCAAGCCGAAAAAGACGCGGCTCAACGAGAACGACATCCAGCTCGCCATCCGCCGCGGCGTCACCTTCCTCAAGACCGCAAAGCCCCCCGTCTACCACCCGGACGACGCCGGCAAGCGCAACCGCTCCGAGACCTTCATGCTCTATGCGATGGTCAGCGGCGGCATCGCCCGCGAGGATCCCGTCTTCCAGCAGTACCTCAAGTCCGCCGTCGACCTCGTCCCCGAGCGGACCTACGAGGTCGCCTGCGCCGCGATGGCCCTCGCCGAGCTGGACAAAGCGGGCTACAAATGGAAGCTCCAGCAACTCGCCCAGTGGCTGGTCGACAACCAGTGCAAGAACGGCCAGTGGGGCTACGGGGAGACGGTCGACCTGCCGGACGCCACGCCTTCGGGCCCCGCCGCGGTGGCCACCGGCCCGGGCGGGTCGAACACCGCGCCCCTCTACGGGACCCGCACCGACGGGGCCGCCGCCGACCGCGGGAACACCCGGACGAAGGCGCCGATCAAGCAGCGGCGCCGCGGCCCCGATTCGGGGGACAACTCGAACTCGCAGTACGCCGCCCTCGGGCTGCGCGCCTGCGCCGACGCGGGCTTCGCCATCGACCCCGTCTGCGTCAACGACGCCCTCAAACAGTGGGCCAAGTCGCAGAACCGCGACGGCGCCTGGGGCTACGCCGAGGGGTGGAACTGGGACAAGGACCCCGATCACGGCTACGGCTGCATGACCGCCGGGGCGGTCGGCGCGATCGCCATCTACCGCTGGATGCTCGGCCAGTCCGCCAAGGCCGACCCCCAGGCGGCCGCCGGCTGCACCTGGCTGGCCGCGAACTGGCGCGTCGACGCCGCGCCCGCCACCGACGGCATGGGCGCCTCCGCGTTCCACTACTATTACCTGTACGGCCTCGAGCGCGTGGGGATGCTGGTCGGCATGAACACGATCGGCGGGCGCGACTGGTACGACGAGGGCGGGGCGCTGCTGCTCAAGCAGCAGAACGAGGACGGGTCGTGGCTCAGCCCCAACTGGAGCTGGGGGCGCGAGGACGGCCTGGTCTGGGACACCTGCTTCGCGATCCTCTTCCTCGCGCGCGCGACCAAGCCGCTGACCTACTCCAAGGGTTGAAGCCTCCCCGCCTGAAGGCGCGGCTTCCGGGCGGAGGCGGGTGACCGCGATCCGCCGGGGGATTCGCTACGCTCCTCCCCGGGCGGATCGTCTCGCAGCAGACGGCGCTCCCGCCCATGACCGCAGCCCACGTCCCCTGACCCGAGCGGCGGGTGCGCTTCACACCGGCCACGGATTTGCGAGCTGGACGCCCGTCGGCTCGAGATCCCGCACATTCCGCGTCACGACCGTCATGCCGTGAACGAGCGCCGTGGCGGCCAGCAGGCCGTCGGTGACGGGCACGGGGTGTCCGCGCCGCTCCGCGGACGCCGCAAGCGCCCCCCACCGTTGTGCGACCTCGCGGTCCACGTCCAGGACCCTCCCGGCAAACCGCCGGAGCAGATCCCCCTCCAGCCAGGCTTGCAGGGCGGCCCGGCGCGCGGCCTCCTCCAGTTTCGCGATCCCCTTCTGCAGCTCGCCGAGAGTCAGGACGCTGAGATGGAGATCGCCCTCGTCCCGCGCCTCCACCCAGCGCACGACACGCGGCTCGGGCTTGCGGCGGATCGCCTCGGAGATCACGCAGGTGTCGAGGAGATACCTCACAACGGCACCTCCCGCCCGACGTCCCGGGGACGGGACAGGTCCAGGTCGACGCCGAACAGGGGCGAGTCCCGGAAGAACTTCATGAGGGATCCGGACGGAACGGCCATCCGCTTGAAGTCCCGCATCGAGATGACGATCGCGGCTTCCCGGCCGTGCTTCGTGATGGTCTGGGGGCCTTCCGTCGCGGCCCGCTCGACCAGCTCGCACAGCCGGTTCTTCGCGTCCTGCATGGGCCAAGTCGATTTCATGGTGCCCCCATTAATAATCTAGACTGTCTAGATGTATTATAGCCGACGAATCATCCTGTTGCAAGCCATCCAAGGGGCCCCCTCTCCGCGTGGTCCGCGTGATCTGCGGGCCTTCTCCGCGTGGTCCGCGTGATCTGCGGGCCTTCTCCGCGTGGTCCGCGTGATCTGCGGGCCTTCTCCGCGTGGTCCGCGTGATCTGCGGGCCTTCTCCGCGTGGTCCGCGTGATCTGCGGGCCTTCTCCGCGTGGTCCGCGTGATCTG
>CAYUME010000530.1:0-4151 GCA_964445475.1 uncultured Planctomycetia bacterium | reverse complement strand
CGCAACCTCTTCCGCCGCCCCGTGCGGACGGCGCTCTCGATCCTCGGCGTGGGCGTGGCGATCGGCGCGCTGGTCGCCTTCGTGAGCCTCGCCAAGGGCTTCCGCGAGCAGTTCACGCGGCTGGTGGTGAGCACGGGGGCGGAGCTGGTCGTCCAGCAGCGCGGCTCCGTCGGTCCCGAACACAGCCGCATCTCGGACGAGGACCTCGCGCACCTGCGGGCGATTCCCGGCATCGCGGAGGTCAGTCCCTCGACCTTCACCCTGCTGCTCAACGGGTCGCAGCCCTTTCCCCTCGTCGGCCGCGAGCCGGGCTCGCGCCTCCTGCAGAAGTACCGGATTCTCGAGGGGGCCCCGCTCGCGAAGGACGACGAGCTGATGGTCGGCCGCCAGATGGCCCGGAACCAGAAGCTCCGGCTCGGGGACACCGTCACGCTGCGCGACCGCCCCTTCCGGATCGCGGGCCTCTTCGAGGTGATCGAGCCGATCCCGCTCGAGAACAACTGCGCGATCGCGACGATCGCGACGGTGAAGGAGCTGATGCCGGGCGACGGCGGCGTCCATCTCGCGGTCCTCTACCTCGACGACCCGCGCCGGACGGAGGCCGTCGCCCGGACGATCGCGGAGACGCGGCCCGGGCTCGAGGTCTCGCGTGCCTCGGAATACGTCGAGAAGGGCTTCCGGCAGCAGCTCGACTACGCGGAGTACTTCGCCTGGGCGGTCTCCTCGCTCGCGCTCTCGGTGGCGGCGATCGTGATCCTGCTGGTGATGCTGACGAACGTGAACGAGCGGACGCGGGAGATCGGGACGCTGCGGGCGCTCGGGTGGTCGCGCGGCGCGGTGGTCCTCCTGGTCCTGCGCGAGGGGGTGCTCCTCTGCCTTCTCGGGGCCCTGGCCGGGGCGGCCCTGGGCGTCGCGGGGGCGGAGGGCATCGCCCACAGCTGGCAGCACGGCTTCTTCTACGTCCATTACGCCGCCGGGACCTTCGCCGAGGCGTTCGGGGTGGCCATCGGCCTGGGACTCGCCGGCGCGCTCTATCCCGCGTGGCGGGCGACGGGCATGACCCCCGTGGAGGCGCTGCGCTACGAATGACGCTCCCCCCGGAGGATGCCTCCGCGCATCCTCCGGGGGGAGCGTTGCGGAAGACGGCGCGGCCAACAGCCGCCGCGCCGTCTTCTGCAGGCCCGCGGGGGCCTCATCCGCCAGCGTTCGGGTCCTCGGCGGGGCGGCCTGGCGCATCCGGGGGACACCCGTTCGTGAGGATTCCATGCCGGACTTGATCGCCGTCGAGCTACGGGACGTGACGCGAACGTACGAGGGCGGCCGTATCCGCGCCCTGGACGGGATCTCGCTCTCCATCCCGAAGGGGGCCTTCGTCTCCGTCACGGGACCGTCGGGCAGCGGGAAGACGACGCTCCTGAACGTGATCGGGGGGCTGGACGAGCCGGAGTCCGGAGGGATCCTCGTCGACGGCGCGCCGCTGGGGCCGCTCCGGACGCTTGACGCCTACCGGGCGCGGCGCGTCGGCTTCGTCTTCCAGCTCTTCAACCTGCTTCCCATGCTCACCGCCGCGGAGAACGTCGAGGTGGCGCTCATGCCGCAGGGCCTCCCGGCCGCGGAGCGCGATCGGCGGGCCCGGGAGGCGCTCGCGGCGGTCGGCCTCGGGAGCCGTACGGACGACCGCATCACCCGATTCTCCGGGGGCGAGCGCCAGCGCGTCGGGATCGCCCGCGCCCTCGCCGGCGGCGCGACGCTCCTCCTGGCCGACGAGCCCACCGGCGCCCTCGACCGCGCCACCGGCATCGCGATCGTGGACCTCCTCGACCGCCTCCGCCGGGAGCGCGGCGCGACGCTGCTCGTCGTCACCCACAACCCCGAGATCGCCGCCCGCGCCGACCGCGAGATCCGCCTGGTGGACGGCCGGGTGGCGGAGACGCCCGCCGCCCCCGCCCCGTAGCCGGATCCCGCGACGCCCACAGGGCCCATTCCCGCGCCCCGTGCCCGACCGATAAGGGCTGATGCCATGGCGAATCCCGCGCGGACGAACCTCGCCATCCGCGGCATGCACTGCGCGGCCTGCGTCGGTCGGGTCGAGGAGGCCCTCCGCGCCGTCCCCGGTGTCCGGGCCGCCTCCGTCAACCTCGCCCTCCGATCCGCCGCCGTCGAGTCGGAACCCGGGGCCGTCGCGCCCGGCGCCCTCCGCGACGCCGTCCGCGCGGCCGGGTACGAAGCCGACCTCCTGCAGGGCGCGACGGACATCGCCCGCTCGCTCCGAGACCGCGCGCGGGCCGAGGCCCGGCCCCTCCGCCGCCGCCTGGCCGTCTGTCTCCCCCTGACGCTCGTTCTCATGCTTCCCCTGTTCGGGTGGCACGGGCTGATGGCCGGCCCGGGCCGATGGATCTTCTTCGGCCTGGGGCTTGTCGTCCAGTTCTACGGCGGCTGGCCCTTCCTCCGCGGGGCCTGGGCGGCCCTGCGGCGGGGCGGGGCGGACATGAACGTTCTCGTGGCAGTGGGGACGATGGCGGCGACGGGGGGCGGGGCGGCCTCGACCTTCGGGGCGCTCCCCGCCGGCGGCCACGCCCTCCACGCCGACGCCGCGGCCATGATCGTCACCGTCGTCCTCCTCGGCCGGCTCCTCGAGCAGCGGGCCCGCGCGCGCACGACGTCGGCCCTCGAGCGGCTGGCGTCGCTCCGACCGGCGCGCGTCCACGCCGTCCGGAATGGCGGCGCCGAGGCGGACGTTCCCCTCGCCGACGTCCGCGCCGGCGACCGGCTCCGCGTCCGGCCGGGCGAGCGCGTGCCGACCGACGGGATCGTGCGCGAGGGCGGGTCGGCGGTGGACGAGGCGCTGCTCACCGGCGAGAGCGTCCCGGTCGAGAAGCGGCCGGACGACGGCGTCACGGGGGGCACGCTCAACCTGACCGGCGCGTTCGTGATGGAGGCGACGCGGGTGGGGCGGGAGACGGCGCTGGCGCGGATCGAATCGGTCGTGGCGGAGGCTCAGGCGACGAAGGCTCCGATCCAGCGGGCGGCGGACCGGGCGGCGGCGGTCTTCGTCCCGGCGATCCTCGCGGCGGCGGCGGTCACCTGCGCGGCCTGGCTGGCGCTGGCGCCCGCTCCGGCGCTGCCCGCGGCGGTCTCCGCCGCGGTGGCGGTCCTGGTCGTCGCTTGCCCCTGCGCGCTGGGGCTGGCGACGCCGACGGCGGTCCTGGTGGCGACGGGCCGTGCCGCGGAACGGGGGATCCTCGTGCGGGACGCCGAGGCGCTGGAGCGGGCGGAGCGGGTCACGGTCGTGGCCTTCGACAAGACGGGGACGCTGACGGAGGGGAAGCCGCGCGTGGAGGCGGTGGAGGCGTTGCCAGGGATCGATCCCGGCGACCTGTTCGCTCGGGCGGCGTCGGCGCTCTCGCCCTCGGAGCATCCGTTCGCCGTCGCGATCGTCCGACACGTTGATACGTTGATAATGAAACAAGTATCACAGTATCCGCCTCCCGGCCTCTTCGAGAGCACCCCCGGCGGCGGCGTCCGCGCCGGGGTGGACCGCGTCCTCGTTCGCGCGGGCAGCCTTGCCTTCCTCCGCCGCGAAGGCGTCGACGTCTCCGTTCTCGAGCCGATCGCCGACCGCCACGCGGCGGCGGGCCGATCGTCGGTCGGCGTCGCCTTCGGGGAAACCGCCGCCGGGCTGATCGCGCTGGCCGACGCGCCGAAGGCCGACGCGGCGGCGGCCGTCGCCGCCCTGCGCGACGCGGGACTCCGCGTCCTTCTCCTTTCCGGGGACCATCGGCCCGCCGCGGAGGCCGTCGCCCGACAGGTCGGCATCGAAGAGGTCGCGGCGGAGGCGACGCCCGAGGCGAAGCTCGAGCGGATACGGACGCGTCAGCGGGAAGGTGGCGTCGTCGCCATGATCGGCGATGGCGTCAACGACGCGCCGGCGCTGGCGCAGGCGGACGTGGGGATCGCGCTGGGGGCGGGGACGGACGCGGCGGCGGCCGCGGCGTCGGTGACGCTGCTGGGCGGCGAGCTGGGGGGCGTCGCCGCGGCGCTGGGGCTCTCCCGCGCCGCGATGCGGACGATCCGGCAGAACCTCTTCTGGGCCTTCGTCTATAACCTGCTGCTGGTGCCGCTGGCGGCGGGGGCGCTCGTGCCGCGGCGGG
>CAYUME010000529.1:0-4153 GCA_964445475.1 uncultured Planctomycetia bacterium | reverse complement strand
CCGTGGTCGGACACGACCAGGACCAGCGTGTTTTCCTCGAGCCCGAGCGCCCGCCCCCCTCCCCCGTCGACGACCATCCGTTCGGCCAGGACGTCCCGCGGGCCGGCGAGCGTCGGATCCGGATCGTGATCGCCCTCACCGCCGTCACCATGGCGATCGAGATCGGGGCCGGGGTCACCTTCGGCTCGATGGCCCTGCTGGCCGACGGCCTGCACATGGGCTCGCACGCCTCGGCGCTGGTCATCGCCGCCTTCGCCTACGCCTACACCCGCCGCCACGCGTCGGACCCGAAGTACAGCTTCGGCACGGGCAAGGTGAACAGCCTGGCCGCCTTCGCCAGCGCCGTCCTGCTCGCCGTCATCGCGCTGGCCATGGCGGGCGAGAGTGTCCGGCGCCTCGTGGATCCCGTTCGCATCGATTTCAACCACGCCCTCCTCGTCGCCGCGGTCGGCCTCTGCGTCAACGTCGCCAGTCTGCTCATCCTGCGGGGGGACGGCGTGGGGCACGGGCACGACCACGATCACGGTGACGCACACGGTCACGATCACGTCCGGGATCCGGATCGTCATCATGCAGCGGACCTCCCGCGCGCCTCCGGCCAGGAGGACCACAACCTGATGGCGGCCTACCTCCACGTGCTGGCGGACGCCCTGACGTCCGTGCTCGCGCTCGCGGCACTCGTCGCGGGCAAGTACGCCGGACAGGGCTGGATGGACCCCGCGATGGGCCTGGTCGGGGCGGCCCTCGTGACGCGCTGGTCGGCGAGCCTGCTGCGCGCGTCGGGCCGTGTGCTGCTCGACCGCCAGGCGCCCGAGCCCCTTCTCCGCGCCGTCCGCGAGGCGGTCGGTGACGGCGATGGACACCGGGTGACGGACCTGCACGTCTGGTCGGTGGGCCCCGGGATCTACGCGGCCGAGATCGTGATCGAGTCGCCCGCGCCGCTGACGCCGGACCGGTACCGGGAGCGCCTGCCGCGCGGCGCGGGGCTGGTCCACGTGGCCATCGAGATCCGGCCCTGGACGGCATCCGGCGGCCCCCCTCCTCCGTTCCAGGAGTGAACGATGCGCGTGCTCGTCACCGGCGCCACCGGATTCGTCGGCCGCGCACTGGTCCTCCGCCTCCAGCGCGACCGGCACGCCGTCTCCGCATGGGTCCGCGACCCCGAGAAGGCACGCCACGCCCTCGGGCCGGACGTCGCCCTCCGCCCCGCCGGCGGCCCCGACGCATGGCGCGAGGCGCTGGTCGGCGCGGACGGGGTCGTGAACCTCGCCGGGGAGCCGCTCTTCGGCCGGCGCTGGACGGCCGTCCGCCGCCAGGCGCTCGTCGAGAGCCGCGTCGGGCTCACGACACAGCTCGCGGACGCCCTCGGCGCCCTCCCCGCCGACACCCGCCCCCGCGTCCTCGTCTCTGCCAGCGCGGTCGGGTGGTACGGCGACCGAGGGGACGAGACGCTGACGGAGGCGAGCGCGCCCGGGGAGGGGTTCCTCGCCGACCTGTGCCGAGCGTGGGTGGAGGCGGCGCGCCGCGCGGAGGCGGCCGGCGCCCGCGTCGTCCTTCCCCGCATCGGGATCGTCCTCGGCCCGGAGGGGGGCGCGCTCCAGGCGATGCTCCCGGCCTTCCGCTGGGGCCTCGGCGGCCCCCTCGGGTCCGGGCTCCAGCACGTGCCGTGGATCCACCTCGCGGATCTCGTCGAGGCGATGGCGACCGCGCTGACGGACGACCGCTACCGGGGCCCCGTCAACGCCGTCGCGCCGGATCCGGTCCCGCAGGGCACCTTCGCCCGCGCCGTCGGCCGCGCGATCCGCCGCCCCGCCTTTTTCCCGGTCCCGGGCCCGATCCTCCGGCTGGCCGTCGGCGGCGCGGCCTCGGCGGTCCTCTCCAGCCAGTGCGCGACGCCCCGCCGCCTGATCGATCTCGGCTTCCGGTTCCGCTTCGCAGGCCTCGACGCCGCGCTGGACGACGTGCTCGGCGCGCCGGGTCGCGTCGCCATAATACCCGCGAAGGACGCCCCCGCATCCGACTACCTGGTGCAGCGGCAACCGCGCTATCTCCTGCGCGCCCGCACGGTCGTCCCGGCACCGCTGAATGCTGTCTTCGCGTTCTTCTCGGCGGCGGGCAACTTGGGCCTGTTGACACCGCCAGCCATGAGGTTCCGGATCCTCACCCCGGAACCGATCCCGATGGCGGCGGGAGCGGAGATCGCGTACGCCTTCCGGGTCGGTCCCGTCACGATACGGTGGAAGACGGTCATCGCGCGGTGGGAGGCGGGCCGGCTGTTCGCGGACGCGCAGGCGGAGGGGCCGTACCGGTCGTGGTGGCACGAGCACCGGTTCGAAGCGGAGGGGGCGGGCGCGACCGTGATGGAGGACCGCGTCTGGTACGCGCCGCCGCTGGGCGCGCTGGGTCGGATGGCGCACCCGTTCCTCGTCGCCCCGCAACTCCGTCGGATCTTCGCGTACCGGGCGGCGGCGATCCGGCTGCGGTTCGGGTCCGGGACGCCGCGCTCCGGCTCGCTCCCGTAACCCGTCTGCCCCACGCCGGCCGACATCCCGGGGGCGATACCGGGGATGGATCGGGCGTCGCAGCCTGTTGCAGGCGCGTGCCGCCACGCCGTGCGGGAGGCGCGTCGGACACGAGCGGCCCCGGCCGGCAGCCGACGGGAGCGGGCTCTCGGCAGCGCGGTCAGGTCGCCGGCGTCTCCGTCGCGGCCCAGCCCCCAGGGAGCCGCGTCACCTGCGCCTCGAACACCTTCCCCCGCCGCACGCGCCGGACGACCAGCTCGTGTCCCGCCTCGCGGATCGACCGGTTGGGCCCGGGAACGCCTTCGAGCCGGGCGCCCATCCACGCGGCCAGCGTCTCCGCCGCCCCACCGCCCAGCGGCGCCCGCACCGCCGCCTCCAGCTCCGCCATCGGCACCCCGCCCCCCGCCATCCAGACGCCGCCCGCCAGCGCATGAACGTGGTGCGGCAACCGGTCGAACTCGTCCTCCCGCTTCCCCACCAGCTCCTCGATCAGGTCCTCCCACGTCACCATTCCCAGCGTCTTCCCCGACGCGCCGCGCACGATCGCCACGTGGACGTGCTCGTCGACGAACGTCCTCAGCAGGTCTGAGCAGGAGACGTCGGCCTCGACGAAGTGGACGGGACGGACGATGCCGGCGATCGTCGGCATCCCGGGGTTCGTCCGGAGGCTGAAGACCAGCTCCTTGAAGTTCAGGTATCCCGTCACGCGATCGCGGTCGTCCCCCGCGCAGACCGGATAGCGCGTATGGGCGTCGCGGTGGGCGGCGACCAGGGCCTCGTTCAGGGACTGGCCGGTCGAGAGGAAGGCGACCTGGTCGACGGGCAGCATCGCGTCGCGGACGGGCGTCCGGGAGAGCCGGGCGGCGCCCTCGATGATGCGCTCCTGGTGCGCCCCGATCAGGTTCGAGATCCGCGCCAGGGCGGCGAGCGCCCGGATCTCCTCGAGCGTCGCGGCCGGCGCCTCGCGACTACGCCCCCAGCGCTCGAAGGGCCGGTTGAACCAGCGGATCAGCCGTACGAACGGCGTCAGCAGGACGATCAGGATCTCCAGCGGCACGGCATAGGCGAGGGCGAGCTGGCGGTTGAAGCGGACGCCGAGCGTCTTGGGCAGGATCTCCGTGAACTGGAGCATCACGAACGTGAAGGCCAGCGAAAAGACCCAGATATGGCGGTCCCCGTAGAGCGCGTCAAACTCGGCCCCGGCCACGGACGCGCCGATCGTATGGGCGGCGGTGTTGATCAGCAGGATGACGGCGATGGGGCGCTCGATGCCGGACTTGAACCGCTGCCAGATCGCGCCCCGCCGGGGATGCCGCGCGCGGATCTCGGCCACCTGGCTGGGGGTCAGGCTCAGCAGGGAGGCTTCCATCAGGGAACAAAGGAACGAAAAGACGAGGGCGACCAGAACGCTGCCGAGGAACAAGGCCATGCGATGCCTCCCGCGATCAGGGGATGTGGGATCCCGGATCCGCCCGAGACCGTCGGGCGCGGCCGGGACGCTCCCGCCCGGGGCGACGGCGGGCGCTGCCTAGTAGTCGTAGAGCCCTCCGTCCCGCGCATACCCGGCGGTGTCGTAGCCCCCCCCCCCCCCCCCCCCCCGCCGGCACGTGCCCCACAGAGGACCCGCGTGG
>CAYUME010000528.1:0-4164 GCA_964445475.1 uncultured Planctomycetia bacterium | reverse complement strand
GGAGTTCTCCTCCGGCGAGAAGGTCAAGCAGGAGGTCGCCGGCAGCGGCGTCGTCATCGACCCCGCCGGGCTCGTCGTCACCAACGACCACGTCGTCGAGAAGGCCACCCGCATCGAGTGCGTCCTCTTCAACGAGCGCCAGGTCCCCGCGCGGGTCCTCGGCGAGGACCCCGAGACCGACCTCGCCCTCCTCCAACTGGAGCTGCCGGACGACCTGAAGTCCGCCCCGCTCCCCGCCGCCGCCTGGGGCGATTCCGCGCGCATGCGCGAGGGCGACTTCGTCATGGCCCTCGGCAGCCCCTTCGGCTTCACCCGGTCCATCTCCCTCGGCATCCTTTCCAACACCCGCCGCTACATCGGGTTCCAGACCCGCTACAAGTACTCCCTCTGGTTCCAGACCGACGCCGCGATCAACCCCGGCAACAGCGGCGGGCCGCTCGTCAATACGGCCGGCGAGATTGTCGGCATCAACACCCTCGGGACGTTCATGGCCGAGGGCATCGGCTTCGCCATCCCCGCCGACACCGCCCGCGAGGTCGTCGACCAGATCCGGCGGGACGGCCAGGTCCTGCGGGCCTGGACCGGCCTGGAGCTTCAGCCCCTCGTCGATTTCGAGCACAACACGTTCTTCGACGCCGGGGCAGGCGTCAAGATCGCCGGGGTCGAGTCGGAGAGCCCCGCGCAGGAGGCCGGGCTCCGGAGCGGGGACCTGATCCTGAAGGCCGGGGACACCCCGCTGCACGGGCGCTACGTCGAGGACCTTCCCGCCGTCCGCAAGATCCTCGCCGGGCTCCCGGCGGGGAAGCCGGCCCCCGTCCTCGTCCGCCGCGGCGTCCCGCCCCGGGAGATCGTCCTTTCGCTCACCCCCCTCATCAAGGGGAAGATCGAGGGGGATGACTTCGACTGCGAGCGGTGGAACATGACCGTGAAGGAGATCAGCAAGTTCGGCAACCCGTACATCGCCTTCTACCGGCCGGCTGGCGTGTTCGTGCAGGGGGTGAAATACGACGGGAACGCCACGGAGAGCGGGCTGATGCCCTTCGACATCCTCCTCCGCATCGACGGCCGCGAGATCCGCACGCTCAAGGACGTGAAGTCGGTTTACGCGTCGCTCCTCGCCGATACCGGCCGCGAAAAGAAGGCGCTCGTCGAGCTGCTGCGCAAAGGCTACCGCCAGTTCGTCGTGCTCGACTACTCGCGGGACCGGAAGAAAGAGCAAGAGGAGTGAACGACCGCCGATGAAGACCACGACCGCAGGCTGGGTTCTCGCGCTGGCGCTCGCGACCACCCTCCCGCCCCCCCTTCCGGCGGGCGAGGCGGTCGACCCGGCGCCGAAGAAGGCGCGGGCCGCCCGGGACGAGGGGCGCGCGGCGAAAAACGCCGCCCCTGACCGGGAGGCCGCGGACGGGCTCACCGACGCGGAATTCAACGCGAAGGTCCGCGCGACCGCCCGCGCCGCCTTCGTCACCGTCCACGTCACCTTCCGCAAGGACCCGGCGGAGCTCCAGGGCTCCTCCTCCTACCACACGCGATTCGAGACCCTGGGCCCCGAGGACCTCGCCCGGGAGCTCGCCCACCGGTTCGTCGACGACCAACGGCCCCTCGACCTGCCCGGCCTCTGGCTCGATCCCCGGGGCACGGTCCTCGTCACGGATCTCGGCCTGCCGACCACGCTCCTCGACCGGATCGAGGTGCGGACGGGCGACGGGAAAGCCTTCCCCGCGAAACCGAAGGCCGTCCTGCGCGACACCCCCGGCTGGCTTCTCGCCGTCGAGAGCCCCGGCCCCTTTCCGGCCCCCGCCTTCGCCGATCCCGGCGCGGTCGGCCCGGACTCGGAGTTCACCGCCGCGTGGATCGAGGAGATCGACGGCACCTGGTCGATCTCCTTCGGCATGCTGGGCGGCGCGACCCTGCCCCTCTCGGGCGCACCTGGCCCCTCCTGGCTGCTCCTCGGAAACGGGGGCTCTGGCGACGCGCTGCGCCCCCCGGCCCCCTGGATCGACGCCGGCGACGCGTCCGGTCTGATCGGCCGCCCCCTCCATCTCCTGTTCGACGACGCGGCCGTCCCGATCGGCGTGGCGCTTCACGAGCGGCTCCCCCTCGACCCGGCCTCACCGGCCGCGTGGCGGGGCCCCGCCGTCCAGCACGACCCGGCCGTGACCTTCGACGCCCTGGGCGCGCTCGAGCGCAGGCTGGCCGCGTCCGCCGACGCGCAGGTGGCCGAGATCAAGCTGACGTTCCGCATGGATGCGCCGGAGGACGACGGCGACTTCGGCGGAGGGGGCTCCCCGGCCTTCCTCCGCGACCCGTTTTCGGCCGGCGAAGGCGGACGGGAGATGACGGTCTATGGCCTGGCCGTGACGCCGCGCCGCCTGTTCGTCCCCTCGGCGATGAACGAGGCGGCGGCGGCCCGGATCGAGCGGATCGAGGTCTCGCTCCCCGGACGCGAAGCCCCCGTCCCCGGCCGGTTCCTCGGCGCCTTCGCGGAGTTCGCCGGATTCCTCGTGGAGACGGAGAGGGACCTCGCGACGCCGCCTCCCGACCTCTTCGCCGTCGAGTCCCTGCCGCGCGTCCGCCCGATCCCGACCCTCCGCGTGATCCGGAAATACGGCCAGCGCACACCGGTCTTCGGCTATGTGCGCCTCCTCGACCGGCAGCACGGATACCAGCACCGGCTGGTCGAGATGCCGGATCCTCCCCAGGCGCCCGGCACGTTCCTCTTCGACCTCGAGGGCCGGCCCGCCGGCTTTGTCGCCCGCCTGCGCCGCGACGACGAGAAGGTCCGCTCCCTCCGGAACGCCGACCGCGGGGGCTTCGCCTCCTGGGAGTCCGGGATGCACGCGGAGGACAACCGCCTCTACCTGTTCCGGGACGTGCGCGAAGCCCTCGCCAACCCCGCCGCCGCCTTCGACCCGGACATTCGCGTGAAGACCAAGTTCGAGGAGCGACGGCTCGCCTGGCTCGGCGTCGAGTACTGCCTCCTCAACCGGGAGCTGACCCGGCAGCTCGGGATCGAGGGCCCCACCAAAAGCGGGCAGGTCGGCCTCATGGTCGTGGACGTCTATGACGGCTCCCCCGCGCGGCGGCTCGGGCTGAAGGACGGCGACATCCTCCTCAAGATCCGGAAGGCCGGGGACCGGGAACCCATCGAGTTCCGGTTCGGCGAGGGCGAATACGGCGGCTTCGGCCGTCGCTTCGCCGGGATGCCGTCGCAGGAGAGCGAGGAGGAGCTCTGGCTCGCCGAGCCCCCCTGGCACTCCCAGCGGACCCCCCTCAACCTCCTCCTTACGTCGATCGGCAAGGGAAAGGCCGTGACCCTGACCTGGCTCGCGGACGGGAAGGAGACCTCGGCGGAGCTGGCGCTCGAGGAGGGGCCCCCCGATTACGAGAGCACGGAACGGAAGAAGCACGAGCCGACAGGCCTCACCGTCCGGGGCCTCACCTACGAGGTCCGCCGCGCCCTCAAGATGCCGCCGGACGCCCCCGGCGTCGTCGTCTCCCGGGTCGAGGAGGGCTCCCCGGCGGCCGTCGCGAAGGTCAACCCCTACGACGTGATTCAGCGCATCGAGGGGAAAGAAGTGGAAAGCCCCGCCGGGATTGTCGAAGCCCTCGAGACCGCGCGCGCCGCCGGCATCGCGTCCGTCAAGGTCCAGACCCTCCGCCTCAACCGGACGCGCTTCGTCGATCTCCGGTTCGACGTTCCGGCGGACAAGGCCGAAGGCCCGAGGGCCGGTCCGGAGCAGTAGCCATCCATGAGCGACCCGAACGCCGCCCCCGCTCCTCCGCCGACAAAGGCCCGCCGCCGCTGGGCGGCCCGCCTCATCGGCTACCCCGTCGGGCTCCTCCTCCTCTGCCTGGTGGCCAACATGCTCGGACTCGTCGACCGCCTCTTCTACGCCCCGGACCGGAACGACTACGGGAAGCCGGACGGAAACACCCTCCCGTACGAGGCGGTCCGATTCCCGAGCCGCGACGGGACGATGCTGTCCGGCTGGTTCTTCCCCACCCCCGGCCTCCGCAAGGGGACCGTCATCCACGTGCACGGCAACGCCGCCAACATCTCGAACCACTTCCGGGCGGTCACCTTCCTCCCCCCCGCCGAGTACCAGGTCCTCGTGTTCGATTACCGCGGCTACGGGGACTCGGAAGGATCGCCCTCCCGCT
>CAYUME010000527.1:0-4169 GCA_964445475.1 uncultured Planctomycetia bacterium | reverse complement strand
TTACCGGCGGTCGGGGACGCCCGCTCGACGAACCGGAGGGCGAACGTCCCGCCGGACGCATCGACCGAGAGGGTCTCGCCGTCGAGGCGGCCGTTCCACTTCGCTCCGGCCTCGCCGCCCTCGAGGGCGAGGCCCGTCTCGCCCTCCTTCGTCTCCGCGACGCGGCCGCCGCGGACCTCGAGCACCTCGCCGCCGCCCTTCTCGAAGAAGGCGACGGTGACCGGGTGCATCCCGGCGGCCAGCTCGATCCGGCCGGTCACGTCGTTCTGGCCGTGGCAGCCGTCGTTGTCGACGACCAGGGCGTCGCCGATCCAGAGGCGGCTGCCGTCGTCGGAGCTCGTGGTGAAGGCGTGGACGCCTGCCTCGGCGATGCGGACGAAGCCGGTGAACCGGAAGGCGAAGCCGTCGTCGCGGTCGCGCGCGGCGATGTCGAAATAGTCCGCGCGGCCCGTCTTCTTCGGCTGCAGCGTCTGGAAGTCGGGGAGCTTGTCCCAGTCCCCCTCGTAGTAGGCGTAGGCGACGCCTTTCGGTGCGTCGGGCCGGTTCTCGAGTCGGACGTCGATCCGGCCGGCGGCGGCGCCGCCGCCGCGAAGCTCGGCGCGGACGCCCTCGGCCGTCAGCACCGCACGGTACGAGCCGCCCCCCTCGGCGATGACGCGCGCCTCGGCCTTCTTCGCGACGCCGCCGGCCGTGAACGTCCCCTCGTAGATTCCCGTATACGGGTCGGAGGACTTGAGGGGGAGGGGGACGGGCGCGTCGTCGGCCTTCAGGTCGCCGAAGGCGTACTGGACCCCGTCGAGGTAGTGGCGGAGGACCTCGGGGGTCCAGAAGACCTCGTGGCGGTGGCCGAGCGAGCAGTAGAAGACGCGGCCCTTGCCCCAGCGGCGGACCCAGCTGACGGCGTAGTCGTTGTCCTCGCGGCCGAGCCCGCCCTTCTTCATGTTCGTCTTCGCCGTGTCGAGGCTGGTCAGCACGCGGAGGGCGTCGCGGGAATAGGGGTCGCGGAACTGGTAGATCTCGTCGGCGACGGCGAACCCCTTCCCGCCGAAGGCGGCGTTGAGGGGGCTGGCGGGATCGTCGAGCTTGAGGACGACCTCCTCGTTCCAGGGGTGGCCGCTGAAGTAGCCGCCCATCATCTCGCCGAACTCGGCCCAGTCGTAGAAGCAGTCCGTCGCGGCGTGGATGCCGACGACGCCCTTGCCGCCGCGGACGAAGTCCATCAGCGCCTGCTTCCGGTCCGCTTCCGCGAAGGGCGTTCCCGTGGTGTTGTCGAAGCAGACGGCGTCATAGGCGGCGAGCGACGCCGGGGCGAAGACGGCGGGGTCGTCGGTGACGACGGTCTCCCAGGCGCCTGTCTTGCGGCCCAGGACGGCCATCGCGGCAGCACCGTAGGGGACGGAACTGTGGACGAAGCCCTTGCAGAGGGTGAAGACGAGGAGCTTCCGCGGCTTCGCCGGCTTCGCGGACGCCCGCGCGGGCGCCGCGTCGACGATCTTCTTCAGTTCCTCGGCCTTGACGGGGGGGCGGAGGAGGTCGTCGTAGGAGACGACGTCGGCCGCAGGGACGGCGGAAGACGATGCGAAGGCGATCGCCAGGACCGTGGACGCGGCGGAGGATCGCATGGACGGCTCCTTCCGGGACGGGGTGCGGCTGTGTCAGCCGATATCAAACCGTCCGGGGCGGCACGCGCCAAGGAAAAAGAGGGCGACGCGGCGGCGGGCCGGGATCCGGGGGAGGCCGGAGGCCTATTTCGCGCCGCTCGGCCCGACGCCGAGGTGCCGGAAGAGGAAGGTGATCAGCGTCTCGGGGCGCGGGCCGCCTCCCGGCGTTGATGCCAGCACGCATTCCACGCCGATCTCGGCGCAGCGCTTCCGGATGGCGAGGGCATGACGGATGTGGTGGACGTAGTGGCCGCGGTCCCGCGGATCGGTGTCCGGCCCCGTGTTGGCCACATAGAGCGGCGCGTCGCCCTTCGAGAGGAGCCCGAGCATGTCGCAGTCGGCCCGGACCCGCCGGCCCTCGTCCGTCTGCAGGTCTTCCGCCGACTTGAAATGGTAGAACTCGAAGGACTCGTTCGGCGACTGGCGGAACTCCGGCTTGAAGGGGCCCACGATCTCCTCCCAGCGGAGGAGGTCGTAGGTGGCCTGGGTGCTCTGGCAGCCGGCGGCGGCGAGGCGGGAGGACATGCGCTTTACCGGGTCGTCGCTGGACGGATCGGCGAGGTCGTCGTGCGAGGCGAGCCAGAGGGAGGTGCCCGCCCCGGCCGAGCCGCCGTACGCGGCGACGCGCGCCGTGTCCACGTTCCACTCGGCGGATTTCGACCGGATGAACTGGATGGCGCGCGCGGAGTCCCGGAGGATGTCCTGGATCGGCGCGTCCTTCCGGAACCGGTAGTGGATGGCGGCGAAGTGGACGCCGGCGTCGAGGCAGGCCTTCAGGTTGGGATCGGTGCGCGCCTTCGATTTGTCCCCCCCGACGAATCCGCCGCCGTGGATGAAGACGACGACGGGGGCGGGGGCGTCGGCCTCCGCCTTCCAGAAGTCGAGGACGTTCCGCTCGTGGGGGCCGTAGGCGACGTTCACGAAGGTGGGGGCGGAGCCCGCGGCGGGCGCGGGCCGATCCCCTCGGCTTTTGATCGCGTCCCGCGCCTCCGCCTCCGTGATGGCGCCGTCGCCGTCGCGGTCCAGGCGCTTGAACAGATCGGCCCGGGGGAGCTCGTCCGGGGTGACCCGGCCGTCCCCGTTCCGGTCCAGGCGTCGGAAGCGGTCTTCGGGGGATGATCGGCCGGCCGGCGTGCCATCCTGTGCCGGGAGGGGGGAGGGGAGAAGCGTCGCCATGAGCGCGCCGACAAGCAGCGCCTGTCGCAGGGACGGTCTCATGATGGGGGCCTTTCCGGAGGGGTTGCTTTACGATATAGACGTTCTGACGTACATAGATTAATACAGAGATCGGGCCTGTGGGGTTCGCGGCTCGGGAGGCCGGATGTGAGCCAGGAGGCAACCGGACGCGTCGTCGTCGTGCGCGCCGGCGGATTGGGGGACACGATCCTCGTCCTGCCGGCGCTGCAGCGTCTGCGCGCGCGATTCCCCGCGGCACGGATGACGCTGGTCGGGTCCCACTGGGCGGAAGACCTCCTGCCGCTCGTCCCGTTCCCCTGCGCGGTCGTTCGTTTCGATTCGCCCGTCCTCACGCCGCTCTTCGGACCGTCGCCGGAGGCGGACCCCCTCGGCGTATTTTCGTCAGCCGATGCCGCGATTCTCTACGCCGCGTCGCCGGACGAGGACTTCGTGCGGAACGCCCGCCGCTTCTGCCGAGGGCGCGTGGTCGTCTGGCCGGTGGCGCCGGAACCCGGCGTGCATGCCGCCGACCACTTTGCGGCTGCGGTGGACGATGCCGGGCCCCGACTCCCGGGTCCCGGCGGTGTTGACGATTCCGCCCTGTTGCGCGTCGAGCACGAGCTGGCGGTCCGGGCCGGGGTGTGGATGCGGGACCGTCTCGGTTCCGGGCCGTGTGATCCAGGGGCGCCCCCGGGAAGCGCCGGTGCGCACGACAGGCGTCCCGCGCTTCCGCGGGGGAACGGCGTTTCTGCAGTCGCCGTCCACCCGGGCAGCGGCGGGCGGCGGAAGTGCTGGCCGGCGGAGCGGTTCGCGGAGGTGGTTGCCGGGATCGGGCGGCCTGTCGTGTTGATTGAGGGGCCGGCAGACGCGGAAGCGTGCCGGGGGGTCCGGGACCTGGTTTCACCCGTTCTTCCAGTCGCGCGCGCCGAGGGCCTCCTCGTGCCGCAGGCGGCATCGCTGATAGCCGCCTGCGGCCTGTTCCTCGGCAACGACAGCGGGATGAGCCACCTCGCGGCGGCGCTGGGCGTCCCGACGGTGGCGGTCTTCGGCCCCACCGATCCCGCGGTCTGGTCGCCGCGGGGCCGCACCGTCCAGGTTGTGGGCGGAGGCGGGGGGTGGCCGGGCGTCGACGCCGTGCGGGACGCGGCCGCGAAGATCGCCGCTTTCTCGGGGCGGGAAATCTAGACATCGGGAGGTGTCCGCCCGATGTCGCCACGGCGTCGGCGAGACTCGACGAAGTCGAGGCGGAAGGGAAATGCCCCGCCCTCGGAATGCAACAGACGGAGCGGCGGCTGTATGCCGCTCCGTCTGTTGCAAAGCGAGCCATGCAGG
>CAYUME010000526.1:0-4173 GCA_964445475.1 uncultured Planctomycetia bacterium | reverse complement strand
GAGGGCGGCATCCGCACGCCGATCCTGGTCCGCGGGCCGGGGCGGATCGCGCCGCGGCGCGACGACGCGACGCCGGTCAGCAGCGTCGACCTGGCTCCCACGATCCTCAAGGCCTGCGGGGTGGACGTCCCGGCCGCGATGCCGGGCCTCGACCTGCGGGACGCGGACGCCCTGGCGAAGCGGGAGGCCGTCTTCGGCGCGGCCTACGCCCACAACATCGCCGACGTCGACGCGCCCACGAAGAGCCTCAAGTACCGGTACGCCGTCGAGCGGACCTGGAAGCTGATCCTGCCGCATCCCGCGAGCGTCCGGGGCGGCCGTCCGGAGCTCTTCGACCTGGCCGCCGACCCGCACGAGAAGACGGACCTCGCCGGGAAGCACCCCGGCCGGGTGGAGGCGATGACCCGGCAGGTGGAGGCGTGGTGGGCGCGGTAGGGGAAGAGACCCGGGTGGAGGAGGCCGTCATGATCCGAGGGATCTGTGCGACCGGGGCCGCGCTGATGGGGCTCCTGGCGGGAGCGGCCGCCGCGTCCCCCCCGGAGAAGCCCAATGTCCTCTTCATTCTCGCCGACGACCTCGGCTGGCGGGACACGGCGCTTTACGGCAGCGCCTTCTGCCGGACGCCGAACGTCGACCGCCTGGCCCTGCGCGGCATGACCTTCTCCCGGGCCTATACCGCCAGCCCGCTCTGCTCGCCCACGCGCGCCAGCCTCCTGACCGGCCTCTACCCGGCGCGCGTCGGGATCACGACGCCCGCCTGCCATCTCCCGCAGGAGGTCCTGGAGGCGGGGCTCCAGAAACAGGCGCCTCCCGGCCAGAAGGCGCTTCCCGCGACCACGGCGACGCGGTTGAAGACGGACTACTACACCCTCGGCAAGGCCTTCAAGGACGCCGGCTACGCCACCGGCCATTTCGGCAAGTGGCACCTCGGTCCCGAGCCGTACGATCCGCTCCACCAGGGATTCGACGTCGACGTCCCGCACTGGCCCGGCCCCGGCCCGGCAGGAAGCTTCGTCGCCCCGTGGAAGTTCCCGGCCAGGCTGAAGTTCCAGGGGGAGGCCGGGGAACATCTCGAGGACCGCATGGCGGAGGAGGCCATCGGATTCATCCGGAAGCACAAGGGGGAGCCCTTCTTCCTGAATTACTGGGCCTTTTCGGTCCACGCGCCGTTCGACGCCAAGCCGGAGCTGGTCGACCAGTACGAGGCACGGGTGAGGCCCGACGACCCCCAGCGGTGCCCCGTCTACGGCGCCATGGTCCACAGCCTCGACGACGCCGTCGGGCGCCTGGTGAAGACGCTGGAGGAGGAGGGGCTCGCGGAGCGGACGATCCTCGTCTTCTTCTCCGACAACGGCGGCAACATGTACGACCGCGTGAAGGGCGTCCCGCCGACGAGCAACCACCCCCTGCGCAGCGGGAAGGGCAACATCTACGACGGCGGCGTCCGCGTGCCGATGGTCGTGATCTGGCCCGGTGTCGTGAAGCCCGGCTCGCGCAGCGACGCCCTGGTCTCCAGCGTCGACTTCTACCCGACGCTCCTGGAGATGGCCGGGCTCCAGCCGAAGGCGGGCCTGGCGCTCGACGGCGTCAGCCTCGTCCCCGCCCTTCGCGGGGAGCCGTTCGACCGCGGCGCGATCTTCTGCCACTTCCCGCACTACGTCCCGGCGACGGAGAACCTTCCCGCCGCGTCCGTCTACCAGGGGGACTGGAAGCTCCTGAGGTTCTTCTGCGACGGGGACGACCAGCAGGGCCGGTTCGAACTGTACAACCTGAAGGACGACCTCGGCGAGACGCGGAACCTCGCGGCGGAGCACCCCGACCGGGTGAAGGCGATGGACGCGCGGCTCGACCGGTTCTTGAAGGAGACCGGGGCGCAGGTGCCGGTGCCGAACCCGCGGTACGACCCGGCCGCGGGCGGGCCGTTCAAGGCGCAGGCCCCGAAGGAGAAGGCGGTGCAGAAGAAGAAGTAGTCGTCGCCCTGGAGATCCCGCTTGCGGGAGGAGCGATCCCATGCCCCGCGTCTGCTTCACGCTGAGGGTCCGGCCCGAGCGCGTGGCCGAGTACCGCGAGCGGCACCGGGACGTCTGGCCCGAGATGCGGGAGGCCCTCGCGCGGCACGGGTGGCACAACTACTCGCTCTTCCTGCGCGACGACGGGCTGCTGATCGGGTACGTGGAGACGCCGGACTTCCGGAAGGCCGTGGACGGGATGCAGGCGGAGTCGATCAACGCGCGCTGGCAGGCGACCGTCAGGCACCTCTTTGCGGATCTGGACACCGCCGCGGCCGACACGTCCATGCAGCCGATCGGGGAGGTTTTCCACCTGCCGTGACGCGGGCCCCGCAGGGACTCGTCTTGCTCGTCCCTGTGGAGCCCGCTCTGCAGCAAACGGCGCGGCATACGGCCGCCGCGCCGTTTCTGCAGGCCCGATAAGAAGGCGGAGTTCACCCATGAGCGAGGCGCCGCGTATCACGTCTGCGGCCGCCAGCCGGTCGATGCGCCTGCCGCATCTGCTCCGGGGGGTCGTCCTGGCGTTTGCCGGGGCCTTCCCGGTGCGCGCGGCCGATTCCGCGCCACCCCCGGCCAGTGTCCTCCTGATCGTGACCGACGACCAGGGGGCGCAGGCGGGGTGCCTGGGGACGAGGGGGCTGGCGACGCCCCATCTGGACGCCCTGGCGGCCCGGGGCGTGCTCTTCGAGACCGCCCGGTGTCCCTTCCCGTCCTGCTCCCCCTCCCGCACCTCGATGATGACGGGACTCTACCCGCACGCCCACCGCGTCACGGCCAACGTCCACGAGCACCTGGGCACCGAGCCGTCGGCGGCGTGGTCGCCGGCACAGAGGCAACACAATGACATCCTCTCCGTACCCGACGTCGTTCCCACCCTGATCGAGCGGCTGAAGGAGGCGGGGTACCGGACGGGGATCACGAGCAAGTTCCACATGTCGCCGCAGGCCCGGTTCCCCTTCGACGCCTGGGTTCGCGGCAACGGAGGAAAGGACGTCGAGGGGTTCATCCGCGGAAGCGGCGACCGGCCCTTCTTCCTGTTTCACAACATCCGCTCGCCGCACCGCCCCTTCCTCCAGCACGTCCAGCGCGCCGGCCGCCCGGTGGTCGATCCCTCCCGCGTCGACGTCCCCGCGTTTCTCCCCGACATCCCCGCGATCCGCCTCGACTGGGCGGAACACCTGACGGCGGTGGAGGTGGCCGACGCGGAAGTCGGCGAGGCGCTTGCGGCGCTGGAACGGTCCGGGCGGGCCGACCGGACCGTCGTCCTCTTCGCCGGAGACAACGGTCCCGCCTATCCGCGCGGGAAGTACACCGCATACGACTTCGGGCTCCGCGTGCCGGTGATCGCCTGCGGTCCCGGCGTGCGGCAGGGCGTGCGGACGAAGGCGCTGGCGAGCCTCGTGGACGTGATGCCGACGGTGCTTGACTATGCCGGGCTCGAGCCGTCGAAGCCGGTCCACGGCGTCTCCTGGCGCCCTGTTCTCGAGGGGCGGCCCGGATCGGCGCTGCGCGAGGTCGTGGTCGGCGAGGTCCAGTTCGGACACGGGCCGGACGCCCTGCAGGAGCGCGGCGCGACCGACGGCCGCCTGCACTATGTGCGGCGAAGGAACACGGGGTCGAAACATGCCCTGCCGGCGGACGGGACCGACCCGAAGCCGTGGGGGAACCGGGCGTACGAGGCGACGCTCGGCGCGAAGGAGACGCATCCGGAGCCGTATCGGCTCCTGAAGCAATGGGAGGACGCGCCGCCGGCCGAAGAGCTGTTCGACCTCGGAAAGGACCCGTGGTGCACGAAGGACGTCGCGACGGATCCGGCGTACGCCGAAGGCCTTTCCCGGATGCGCCGGGCGCTCGACCGGTGGATCGTGGAGACGGGCGACGCGGAGATGCAGGCCTCGGCCGGAGGCGGGAGATGACAGGGACCCGACGCCCTCTTCGACTTCTCCCGCTGTGGGTCTGGATCTCGGCCTCCGCCGGGGCCGCCGCGCCCCCCGCCTGGGACACCTTCCCCGACACCTGGGTCGCGACAGACGCCCTCGGGCGGAAGCTTCCCGGCTTCGACGAGGCCGGCCCGCCGCGCCCGGACCGGACCGTCGCGATGTTCTATTTCCTCTGGCACGGCGCCCACGTCAACGGCGGACCGTACGACATCTCGAAGATCCTC
>CAYUME010000525.1:3582-4195 GCA_964445475.1 uncultured Planctomycetia bacterium | reverse complement strand
CGAAGCCCCTCCTGCCCGCCCTCGCGCCGCTCTACAGCGGGCTTGTCGCCGCCGGCGAGGCCGGCTCTGAGAAAACCGACCTCCTCGTTTCCACGCTGGACTCTCCCGACATCGCCCCCGCGCTGGCCGCCGGCAGGCGCGTCATCCTCGTCAACCGCACGACCGGCAAGCCGAACGTCAGCCTCGGCTGGTGGTCGATGGGCAACCAGGTGGGGACCGCCTTCGCCGCGCACCCGGCGCTGGGCGATTTCCCGCACGAGGGCTTCCTCTCCCCGCTCGCCTTCCGCATCCTGAAGATGGGGCAGAAGCTGCCCTTCATGCCCGGGTTGCGCCCGGAGGACCTGATCGTGGTGGGCGAGGGGCTGGACAGCTACGTCCTCTACGCGGCCCAGGCCCGCGCCGGCCAGGGCCGCGTCCTGATGACCTTCGGGCTGGACCTCCTCTCGGGGCTGCCGGAGGGGACGTGCATCCTGGACGGGCTGATCCGCTACGCCCGGAGCGAGGGCTTCAACCCGCAGGGGAAGATCGAGCTGGCGCCGGCGGTTGCCCCGGCCGACCTCAACGGGTGGCAGCGGACGCTCAAGGCCGGGGACAGCGGGAAAACCCATAGCAT
>CAYUME010000525.1:0-3548 GCA_964445475.1 uncultured Planctomycetia bacterium | reverse complement strand
GACCTGCTTCCGCCCGGCGCCCTGCAGCTCGACGTCGCGCGGGCGACGAAGGGCATGAACGAACTGGCCTGGGAGACCCGGCCCGCGCCCGACGACGTCCGCAGCCGGAAGGAGTTTGTCGTCGCGTGGCAGGGGGGCATGGGATACTTCGCCGAGCCGCCCGGGCGGTTCGTGCTGCACGTAGACGACGACTCCGTGATTGAGATCCCCGCCCTCAGCGAGCAAAGCGCGACGTGGACCGGCAAGGACGGGACGGTCGTCCTGAAGTACGAGCGCGATCCCTCCCGACCGGAGATGGGGCTGCTGACCCTCACGCTGCCATCGTCCCGGGCGCAGCCCGGCAAGCCGCTCCGCCTGAAGGTGACCGCCAGCGAGTCCGGCAGCCGGCGGTGGTTCGGCGTCTGCCGGATCCCGCCGCCGTGAGGGGGCGGTCCTGCGGTCAATATCAAGAAACCACAGATGAACCCAGCTGGACACGGATAGGGGCTGCGCTACAATCCCATCTGTGTTTGTCCGGGTTCATCTGAGATTCCTGATCCGCCAGGAGCCCAATATGCCCACGCGCTCTCACGTCCCGATCCTTCTCATCGCGTTGATCGCGCTCGTCTCCGCCTTAACCCCATGCCGGCCCGCCGCGTCCGAACCGCCGCCTGCTTCTCCTCCCGAAAACGCCGTGAACCCGCCGGAAGCCGGTCCCCGGAAACAGGGGACTGATTTGTACGGCGACCCCCTCCCTGTTGGTGCGATCGCGCGGATGGGGACGGTGCGGTTCCGTCACGAACAACCCGTTAATTCCGTTGCCTTCTCCCCGGACGGGAAGATGCTGGCCGTGGGAGGCCGCGACAAGGCGATCCGCCTGTGGGAGGCCGCCACGGGAAAGCTGATTCGCAAGCTTGATGTGTCTCGCATCCGCTCTGTTTCATTCTCACCCGACGGAAAGCGACTGGCCTCGGGGCACGACGACACGACAGTCCTGGTCTGGGATGTCGACTCGTTTCACCGCGACCGGTGATCCGGGTCCGGTCGACGGACTCTGGGACGGCCTGGCCGGCGACGACGCCTCGCGGGCCTTTGCCGCCATGCAGGCGCTGGAACGGATCGGGTCGCCGGAGGCGCGGGAGGTGCTGGAGAAGGAGTCGCTGTCTCCGCGGTAGCGCGGGGAGGCATGGGCGGCGCTGGGGCGGTTGGGTTGCGCCACCAGGTGATGCTTACGAGGAAAGGAACCCCATGAGACCTATGACCGCGATCTCAGCTATCTTCCTGGCTCTGGCCGGCCTGGTCGGCGGCGCCGAGCCTGCCGCCGACCGCACCGAGAACAACGCCGTCGTGCCCGTGCCCAAGCTGGAGAACGACTGCTACGACTGGTGGGCCCGGCACAAGGACGTCCTCAAGGCCAAGGAGGGGCTCGACCCCGAGATCGTGCTGATCGGGGACTCCATCACCCACTTCTGGGGCGGGGAGCCCGCCGGCCCCGTCAAGAACGGACCGAAGGCCTGGGACGACGTCTTCGGGAAGCGGAAGGTCCTCAACCTCGGCTTCGGCTGGGACCGCACGCAGAACGTCCTCTGGCGGCTCGACAACGGGGAGTTCGACGGCCTGAAGCCGAAATACGTGGTCCTCAACATCGGCACGAACAACTTCAGCGGGACCCGCAACGCCCGGGAAAGCACCCCGGCCGAGGTGGCCGCGGGGATCCGGGCCATCTGCGACCGGATCCGCGCCAAGTCCCCGGAGACCCGGATCATCCTGATGGGCGTCTTCCCCCGCGGCGCCTCGCCCAAGGACGGCTACCGCCCCAAGATCGCCGCGCTCAACGGGCTGCTCGCGGCTTTCGCCAAGGAAAGGGGGATGACGTTCCTGGACATCGGCGCCCAGATGCTGGACCCGGACGGGACGCTCCCGCGGGAGATCATGCGGGACTCCGTGCACCCGACGGAGAAGGGGTACGCCATCTGGGCGGCGGCGCTCAAGGACGTCTTGAAGGATTAGGTGAGGCTCCACAAGCGGCGTCCCGCGGGCTACAATGCGCCCATGGCCGTCGCCCGGCTCCCGTTTCCCGCCCTTCTCGCCGCGGCCGCCCTCCCGGCCTGCGCCCCGGTCTCCATCTCCACCGACTTCGAGTGCGCCCGGCTCGGCCGGGTGGAGCGGCGCTCGGAAACGCAGTTCGTCTGCGCCGTCGAGGGGCAGGCCGACCACGCGGGGCGCAACCGCCAGGTCACCTGGTACGCCTTCCGCCTCGACGGCGCGAAGGGGCGCGAGGTGACGGTCACCCTCACCGACCTGCACGGGGAATACGACTACAAGCCCGCCCGCATCGCCATCACCGACGAGATTCCCCCCGTCGTCAGCGCCGACGGCGTGACGTGGACGCACCTCCGGGGCGTGACCCACGACACGAAAGCGGGGACGACGACCCTGTGCCTCAGGCCGGAGACCGACCGCCTCTGGGTCGCCCACGTCGAGCCGTACGGCTGGACGCGCCTGCTCGGATTCCTCGACCGCGTCGGCGGTCATCCCCACCTGCGGCGTGAGTCGGTCGGGACGAGCGTCGAGGGGCGCGACCTCTGGCTCCTCTCGATCACCGACCCCGCCGTGCCCGACGCCGGCAAGCGTGTCGCGTGGCTGATGTGCCGCCAACACGCGTGGGAGAGCGGGACCTCGTTCGTGGGTGAGGGCGCGGTCGAGTTCCTCCTCTCGGACGCGGCCGCGCCGTTGCGACGCGAGGTGATCCTCAAGGTCTTCCCGATGCTCGACCCCGACGGCGTCGTCCACGGCGCCGTCCGCTTCAACTCGAACGGCTTCGACGTCAACCGGAACTGGGACACGTGCGGCTCCGGGGGCGACCGCGATCGCGAGCTCATGCCCGAGATCTGGCACGCCAAGAAAGCCCTGGGGGACTGGCTGTCGGCCGGGCACCGGATCGACCTCTTCCTCACGCTGCACAACCAGGAGAAGGGCGGCTGGGTGAGCGGCTCGGCGCGCCACGGGGACCTCGCGAAGCGCCTCTTCGCGGAACTGAAGGAGCGGACATCCTGCGACCTCCCGGGCGCCGGGCCCGTGCCGCCGGGGGCGCGACCCGCGCCCGGCCGGATGACCGTCTACCAGTATCTCGACCTCGAGCGGGGCGTGCCGGCCTTCCTGCTCGAGCAGGGGGTCGCGCGCGACGCGAAGCTCGGCCGGCTGCCGACGTCGCAGGACCGGATCGCGTTCGGCCGCGAGCTCGCGCAGGCGATGGCGCGGGTCGTGCTCGGGCGGTGACCGGATTCGCAAGGAGTGACGGGTGCGAATACGACGGATGGTCGCGGCGGCGGTTCTCGGGATCGGGTCGGCCCTCGGGCTGGCCGGCGCCGCCTGCGGGGAGGTCCTGCACGAGCGGCCGAATCTGCCGCTCGCGACGCCCCTCGTCGTCGAGAATGCCGGCGCGTGGGTCCGCCCGGACGATCTCCAGGCCGGGGCCCTTGACCTCTACCTGACGGTCGACAGCCACGCCGACGCGTGGACGATCGCCCGGGGGGAGGTCTGCCTCACGGACGGGACGTCCCGGTGGG
>CAYUME010000524.1:0-4210 GCA_964445475.1 uncultured Planctomycetia bacterium | reverse complement strand
TTGAACGGAATGTTGCGAACACGAACATCCTGTCCGACCGGGTCCTGATCGGGGGGCAGTGGGTGACGATGGAGGAGTTCCGGCGCGAGATCGAGGCGGTGGCGCGGGGGGGGCGACCCGTCCTCATCACGGGGGACCGGGGCGCTTCCCTCGGCCGCACGCTCGAGGTCTGGGACGCGTGCAAGGGGGCCGGGGTGAAACAGCTCCATATCCGCACGGAGCGGTCCGTCGATGCGGCCCCGTCGCGTGCGCCGGCGCCCCGGTGAGGCCCCCCGGACCCCGGCGCCGAGGCGGACGGCTGGCGAACCGGGCGGCCGGTTCTGATATAATCCGCCGTCTGGTCCCGCATTCGGATCCCGGCACGCATGAATCGCTTCCGCCTCTGGTATGAGCGGGACGTGCTCGCCAACACGCCGGGCCTGGGGCCCTCCCTGGTCCGTTTCGCCTGCCGAGGGATCTCGTGCGCCTATGCGATCGCGGTCCGGCTCTGGCATGCCGCCTACGGGATCGGGTGGATCCGCCCCTTCCGCGCCTCCGTTCCCGTGATCAGCGTCGGCAATCTGACCGTCGGCGGATCGGGCAAGACGCCGGCGGCCTTCTGGCTCTGCGGCTGGCTCGCCCGGCGGGGGCTGCGCGTGGCGCTCCTCTCGCGCGGGTACGGCCGGACCGCCGCCGGGGGGGACGACGAGGCGCCCCCGCCCGGCCTGCTCCCGGACGGGGTCGTCCGCCTGACGGGGCGGCGGCGCGACCGCCTGGCGGCGGAGGCCGTCGCGCGTCACGGCGCGCAGGCGATCGTCCTGGACGACGGATTCCAGCACCTCCGCCTGGCCCGCGACCTCGACCTGGTCTGTCTCGACGCCCTCGATCCGTTCGGGAACGGGTGGATGCTGCCGGCCGGGCCCCTGCGGGAGCCGCTTTCGGCCCTCGGGCGCGCCGCGGCGTTTCTCGTGACCCGCACAGACCTCGCGGAGCCCGAGATGATGGGCGGCCTGCGGGCGCGCCTTCGCGCCCTCGCCGCGGACCGCCCGATCGCCGAGTCCATCCACCGGCCCGTCGCCTTGCTCGACGTCGCAGGCGGAGCGCCGCGGGAGCGCGCGCCGGAGTGGCTGCGGGGGCGGACGGTCTACGCCTTCTGCGGGGTCGGGAACCCCCGCGGGTTCGAGCGGACGCTCGCGGGCCTCGGGGCGTCGCTCGCCTCGTGTTGCCGGTTCCCGGACCACCACGTCTACACCGGCGAGGACTTGCGCCGCATCGTGGCGCAGGCCCGCGAGTTCATGGCCGAGGCCCTGGTGACGACCGAGAAGGACGCCGCCCGCCTGGCGGGGACACGCCTCTCCCTCCCCTTGCTCGCCCTGCGCATCGAGCTGGAGGTGGTCCGGGGAGGGGAATCCTTGGAGGCGGTCCTCTCCGGGGTGTTGGCGAAGGCCGCGTCGGAAGGAAGCGGGATGGCGCATGGAGGAGAGGCAGGGGGCGTAGACCGTAGAGCGTAGAGCGTGGAGCGAAGATGCCGCGAAAGCGACGTGCCCCCCCGATCTGGATGGCGTTGCCCCAGTATCTCGCGGTCCGGTTCACGGCCGCGATGCTGGAGGCGATGCCGCTCCGTCTGGCCCGCGGCACTGCCCGCGCCATCGCCTGGCTGGTCGCGACGGTCGACGCCAAGCACCGGACGATCGCCGTCCGGAACGTGGCGGCGTCCTTCCCCGGCTTCTCCGAGGCGGCCTGCGAGGCGTTCGTGCGCCGCGTCTACCGCCACCTGGCCGACATGCTGGTGGAAGTCCTGGTCGCGCCCCGGCGGGTGAGGCGGAGCACGGTGGGCCAGTACCTGAAGGCCGTCGGGCTCGAGCATTTCGACCGGGCCGTCCAGGCGGGGCGGGGGGCCCTCCTGGTGATCGGGCACCAGGGGAACTGGGAGCTCATCGGCTACGCGGTGATGCTGATGGGCTACCCCATGCACGCGATCGCGCGGCCGATGGACAATCCCTACATCGACAAGTACCTCAACCGGTTCCGCACCGGGACGGGACAGGGGATCGCGTCGAAGTACAATGTCCTCCGGCAGATCGGGGAGATGCTGGGACGGAACCGGATCGTGATCTTCCTGGCCGACCAGGACGCGCGGCGACACGGCCTCTTCGTCCCCTTCTTCGGCCGACCGGCCTCGACGTTCAAGGCCCCGGCGGTGATGGCCTTGAGGCACGGCGTGCCGTTGCTGATGGCGGAGCTCTACCGGGAGGGGTTCCTGCGGCACGTGGGGATCGTCCACCCGCCCCTGCAGGCGCCTCCCGGCGTCACGGGGGAGGAGGCCGTCCGGCACCTCGTGGCCGCCTACACGGCCAGCCTGGAGTCCTTCATCCGCCGCCACCCGGAACAGTACCTGTGGCTGCACCGGCGGTGGAAGACGCGGCCGCTGCAGGAGTCGTCGGGAAATGGGGGTCACCCCATCTCCCGTCCCTAGCCGATAAAGAGAAGGAGACCCAGGCGGCTGGATGGTTGACGGCCGGCCTGCGTGACGGTACAGTGAGGACGTTTCTTGGGTGAAGCACCGGATCGGTTGCGCATGAGCCCGCTCTCCTCCCGCTCCCTGCCCTCCATGCCTTCGGGCACGCCGGCCGTGGTCTATCAGGGATCGGACTGTTCGGTCACCCGCTCCGCACGCGGCGAGACCGTCATCCTGACCGTCGTCGGGACCTGTTCGGCCGGGTTGAAGGAGTGGATGCCCGGCGGGCTGCGGAGCGTGCCGGGGACCGTCGCGCTCAACCTGAAGAACCTGGTCATGATCGACGCGGCCTTCGCGCGCCTCATCATGTTCGCAGCGAACGAGCGGGTGGCGAAGAAGCAGTTTGTGGCGCTGATCGACCCGCCCCAGCGGGCCCTCGAGATGCTCAGCGTTCTCGGGTCCGGTCCCCGCATCCCGGTCGTGGCCAGCGAGCAGTCGATCCCGATGCAGGGATCCCTCAGCGACCACCTCCTCAAGGAGGAGCGGGACCTGGTGGAGATCAACACCTCGCTCGAGACGAACCCCATCTGGCGCCGCGTCGACCGGGACCAGTTCTGGCTCTGCCCGCTCTGCGGCCGGATCGCCAGCGAGGTCAAGATCGTCAACATCGTCAAGCCGGGGAGCGAGGTGGCGCGGGGCGTCTACCGCCATCTCGTGTCGAAATGCACGGAGTGGACCAAGGGCAACCGCACGCCGCTGGCGCCCAACGTGCTCGATGCCCGGATCGCCCAGATCAACGAGCAGAAGGCGGCGGCCTCCGTCGAGCGCAGCCAGATCCTCTCCCGCCAGGTCGCGGGCCTGCAGAAGCGCGTCGAGACGATGGAGTACATCGAGGGCGACCTCAAGCGCGCCCAGCGCCGCCAGTTCCACATGCTCCCCATCGAGCCGGAGCCGGACGCGGTCGTCGACATCGCCGTCACCTACCGGCCGGCCGACGCCATCGGCGGGGACTTTCTCGACTTCTACAGCCTCGAGGGGAACCGGTTCGGCGCCTCGATGGGCGATGTCAGCGGCCACGGCGTCGAAGCGGCCATCCTCATGGGCATGGCCAAGAAGACCCTCCGGATCCGCGTCCGGGAGCTGCCCACCGTCCGCCAGGCGATGGAGCGGGCCAACTTCGACCTGCACGAAGAGCTGAAGAGCACCGCCTTCATCACGGCGTTCCTCTGCACCATCGACCGCGCGACCCGGACGATGGTGTACGCCCGGGCCGGGCATCCGCCGCCCCTCCTCCGCCGCGCGGGCGGCGTCTGCGCCGGTCTCGACGCCAAGGGGCTTCCGCTCGGGGTCGACGCCGGGTCTCGCTTCAACAGCAATCTCGAGGAGTACGAGATCGATCTCGTGCCCGGCGACGTGATCGTGATGCACACCGACGGCGTGGTCGAGGCCGGGGTCTCCGGCGGCGAGTTCGGCGAGGAGCGGCTCCGGCAGGCGCTCATGGCCGCACCGGAGAACGCCACGCCCCAGCAGATCCTCCAGGGCATCCTCCGGTCCCTCGACGCCTACCTCGCCGGTTCTCCGCAGGACGACGATGTCACCATGATCTGTCTGAAGGTGAAGTGATCGGGGCGCTGCGGGGCTTGCCCCGGTCGTCGCGGAGCTTGGGCTTGAGGCCCTCGAAGCCGCCCTTTTGGTAGCGACGCTCCCAGCGGGCCAGGGTGGGCACGCTGACCGTGATCGGGAACATTGCCCCCCTCTTCGGCTGTCTGGGCA
>CAYUME010000523.1:0-4211 GCA_964445475.1 uncultured Planctomycetia bacterium | reverse complement strand
CATGGGGGACGCCGGCGGCCCCCACGACGGGCAGCCGGCGGGCCCGGTGGCGATCGCCCGCGGCTACTGGATGGCCGTCACCGAGACCACCAACGAGCAGTACCGGCGTTTCGACCCGGCCCACGACAGCCGGCGCGAGACCCTGCAGGGATACCAGTTCGGCATGGAGGGCTACCCCCTCTTCCAGCCCCGGCAGCCGGTGGTGCGCGTCTCGTGGCGGCAGGCCGCGGCCTTCTGCGCGTGGCTGTCGGCGCGCACCGGCCTGCGCGTCGTCCTGCCCGACGAGGCCCAGTGGGAATACGCCTGCCGCGCCGGCACCGCCACGCCCTTCTCGTACGGCGGCTTCGACGCCGACTTCTCGCCGCACGCGAACCTCGCGGACCGCACGACCCGCGAGCTGGCCTGCGACACGTACCAGCACGACCGGGTCGTCCCCCTGGCCGACCCGACGGAATTTGACGACTGGCTGCCGAAGGACGCGCGGTTCTCCGACGGCGCGCTGGTGTCGGCGGAGGTCGGGCGCTACCGGGCCAACCCGTGGGGCCTGCACGACCTGCACGGCAACGTGTGGGAGTGGACGCGCTCCGAGTACCGGCCCTATCCCTACGCCGGCGGCGACGGCCGCAACCGGCCCGACGGCGACGCGCCGCGGGTGGCGCGGGGCGGGTCGTGGCGCGACCGGCCGTGCCGCGCGACCGCGTCGTATCGCATCGCCTACCGGCCCTACCAGCCGGTCTTCAACGTCGGCTTCCGGGTCATCGTCGACGACGCCCGCCCGCTGCTCCCGCCGGCTGGGTCGTGAGCGTGCCGGTCACAGGCGCGTGCCGTCGAGCGCCCGCAGCTCCCCCGGTCGGATCGGGTCCCGCCGGAAGTGGGCCCGCAAATCGCCGTCCGTCCACCCGTAGGCCAGGATCATGGCCGGGTCGCAGTGGGTGACGAGGAGGAGGACCCGGCCGGCGTGCCGGCCCTCGAGGGTGCGGATCAGCCGTGTTGTCCGCTCGAGGACCGCGCAGGCGCTCTCCGTGTTCCACGTCGTGTGCGCGGGGTCGACGGCGTCCCGTTCCCAGACCCGCCGGTAATTCTCCGTGCCCGTCATCTCGAACTCCCCGCAGAAGCGCTCGCGGAGGTCGTCCTCGGGGACGGGGGGGGCGGCCTTCAGGATCCGCGCCGCGATGTCGGCCGACTCCCGCGTGCGGAGGAAGGGGCTGCAGCAGATCCGGGTCTCCGGCCCCAGCGGGGGGCCGGCCCCCGCGATCGTCTCCTCAACCTCGCGCCGCCCCCGCGGGCTCAGGCCGAAGCGGTCCGTGGCGTTCGCGGGGGCGCTCGCGATGAGCCGCTGTTCGTTGGCCTCGCTCCAGCCGTGCCGCAGGAGGAGGTAGCGGTTGGCCAGGCGCGTGAGGCCTTTCAGGTGGTTGCATCGGTCCCAAGGGGGCGCGTTCCTGTCGTCGGGCATCCGCTGGCTCCAGGGATCGACGGCCGGGCACGGGGATTATACCACGCGCGTGCGGTCCGGCAACGCGCGGGCCGCACCGCCCGATTCGGGGTTGATTTTTCCCGGCCGCGGCATAGAATCCTCCCTGCGCGACGGGACGGATCTGCTCGTCGGCGCCGCCGGTCCGGGCGCCGAGCCACGCAACCCATCCAACGGGTTCCCGCGTCCGCTGGGGGACAGGGGAACGGGAGCCCGGTGCCCGGCCGTCCCGTCGCGGGTGGGGGCTTCATGGACATTCCTGCGACCGCCCCGGCGGCCGCCTGGCAGGACCGCGTGCGCCCCGAGGCCGACGACCCCGGCCGGCGCGGTCCCGTCGCCGGCTTCGCGCCGACCTTCGACACGTTTCTGCCTGCCCCGTGCAACCAGTTGGCGTTGCGGGCGCTGCGGGGGGTCGCGGAGGGGGCCGGTCGGGACCCGGACGTGCTCCTGCTCGTCGCGCCCCCCGGCTGCGGGAAGACGCACCTGCTCCGCGCCCTCCACGGGGCCCTGCTGGGCGTGCGCGCCCCCGCGCCCGTCCTCTACCTCCCCTCCGAGCGCTTCCACCGCCAGTTCGTCTGCGCCGTCCAGCGCCGGCTCCTGGAGCCCTTCCGGAGCAAGTACCGGACCGCCGGCGTCCTGCTGCTGGACGACGCGCAGCGCCTGGCCACCCAGCCCCGCACCCAGGCGGAGTTCCTTCACACCTACGACGCGATCCTGCAGCGGGGCGGGCGGATCGTGATGGCGTCGGACCGGCCGGCCGGGGAGCTCGAGGGGCTCGCGAGCCCCCTGCACGACCGCCTGCGGGCGGCGGTGGCAATCCGGATGGAACGGCCCGACGCCGAGGCGCGGCTGGCGTTCCTGCGCGCCCGCGCCCGCGCCGCCGGCTTTTCGGTGCCCGACCCGTCGCTGACCTGGCTCGCCGCGCAGACGGAGGCGAGCTACGGCGACCTGGAGCGCGGGCTGGAGGCCCTGCAGGCCGGCGGAGGGGATTCGGCGGGGGCGGGCCGCCTGATGGAGGAGATCCGGCGCGGCGGCGCGGCGGCCGTCACGGTGGATGCCATCGCGCGCCGGGTCGGGGAGTCGTTCGGCGTGAGGCCGGAAGACCTCCGGGACGGGCGGCGCACGCGCACCCTCGTCGAGGCCCGGCGCCTCTGCTTCCACCTCGGCCGGCGGCTGACGCCGCTCACCCTCGAGGCGCTCGGGCGCGCCTTCGGCGGGCGGGACCACGCCACGGTGCTCCAGGCGATCCGCCGCGTCGAGGCGCGGCGCGCCGCGGACGCGGCGCTCGACCGGCAAGCCGCCGCGATCGAGGACGCGCTGCGGAGCGGGGGGGAGACAGAGCGCAAGCCGGGATGCCCGACGGGCTGAGACCGATCCGCAGCACGAGGACGCCGCCGCGATTCGCGGCCCCGGCGCACATCCCCGCCACGGAGGAGATCCGATCCATGAGCCTTCGGACGAAGTCCCGGCTGGTGGGCGTCCTGCTCCTCCTGCCCGGTTGCGCGTCCCGGGCCGCCGCGGCCGAGCCCGGGCCGGAGCGCGATTTCGCGGCCATGACGCCCGGGCAGGTGCGGGCGTACGAGCTCGACGTGATGCGCCGGATCGCGGACCTCGCGCTGATCCCGCCGGCGATGAACACGAGCCCGCTGCCGCGGTACGACTACGACCGGCTCGACTACGGCATGACCATCGGCCTCGAGCGGACGCCGAAGGGCCGGCTCTGGGCCTGCTGGGTCGCCGGCGGCGACAGCCCCAAGGCGTTCTTCGTCCTCGCGACCAGCGACGACGACGGGGAGACGTGGTCGAAGCCCCGGCTGGTCGTGGACGCGCACGCCGCGAGCCTGCCCATGGACCGCAGCGTCCTGGTGGGCAATCTCTGGACCGACCCTGGCGGCCGGCTCTGGCTCTTCTTCGACCAGTCCATGGACATGTTCGACGGGCGGGCCGGCGTGTGGGCCTCCGTCTGCGACGATCCCGACGCCGGGGCGCCCGCGTGGTCCCCGCCGCGCCGGATCTGGCACGGCGTCATGCTGAACAAGCCGGTCGTGCTCTCGGGCGGCGAGTGGATCCTGCCCGTCTCGCTGGACCAGCGCAACGGCTTCGGCCCCTTCCGCGACCTCTTCCGCGAGCTCGACACGCTGCGCGGGGCCAACGTGCTGGCCTCCGCGGACCGGGGGGCGACGTGGAGCCGCCGCGGCGCGGCGCGGTTCCCCCACCCGGACTGGCACGAGCACATGATCGTCGAGCGCCGGGACGGGGCCCTCTGGATGCTCGCGCGCACCGGGAAGGGCCTCCGGCAGAGCGTCTCGACGGACGGCGGGCGCACGTGGTCGGAGCCGACCGAGCCGGAGGGCATCCGTCATCCGAACGCGCGGTTCCACCTGCGCCGCCTCGCGTCCGGGCGGCTGCTCCTGGTCAAGCACGGCGACCGGATCGACGCCCACGAGGGCCGCGTGAAGCTGAGCGCCTGGCTCTCGGAGGACGAGGGAAAGACCTGGACGGGCGGGCTGGTCCTGGACGACCGGAGGGGCATCTCGTACCCCGACGGGATCCAGGCGCCCGACGGCCGGATCTACGTCTCCTACGACCGCAACCGGGCCACCGACGGCGAGATCCTGATGGCGCGCTTCACCGAGGAGGACGTGCGGGGCGGGACGCTGGCGGGGGCGGGATCGAAGCTGCGGATGCTGATCAGCCGTCCGCTGGCCCCGAAGCGGCCGGAGCGGGGGCCGTGAGGACG
>CAYUME010000522.1:0-4218 GCA_964445475.1 uncultured Planctomycetia bacterium | reverse complement strand
GTCGTCGAGCTTGAACGCGGCGGGCATGTTCTGGATGTTGCACCAGTCGCCGCTGCTCCACGGCCCGAAATAGAGGTAGTCGACCACGCTCACATCATTGTCGACCGCGATCCCCTGCGCGTCCAGCTCCTCGAGGTTGACTAGCGACTCTATCCCGTACGGGCTCGCTGAGAGGTTGCCCGCCATACGCATCACGAAATCAGGGCCGCTCGGCGACGCGACGTAGTACGAGTACTCGTAGAAGTCCGCAAGCGCCGTGGTGTCGATCGAGGACTCGTAGGGAGCCGCTTCGGCCGTCGCCATGACTTGATCGCCGGCATAGAAGCGCACGGAAGCGACGCCGGATCCGTTTTCCGTATCTGCCGCATCCGCTGTAACGCGCAATGCTCCGCGGGCGAGGGTATTGGCACCCGGGGCCGTCAGCGTGACGGACGGAGGGGTGTTATCGGTCCTGATCTCGATGATAGCGCTATCCGCAAGTTGGCCCACATTGTCCGTTACGCGTGCACGCAGGGTGTGAATCCCGTCGCTGTAGGCCGTCGTGTCGAGCGCCAAGGCATACGGGGCTTCGACATCCGGCGATCCGACGGCGACGTCGTCGGCAAAGAACTCAACATTCGCAATTCCGGATCCGCTGTTGTCGAGCGCGACCGCCAGGAATTCGATCTCCCCCTTCACGACCTGGCCATTCACGGGGGTCTGGATGGCGATGGCCGGGAGGTCGGTGCCGATCTCGACGGCGACAAAGACGTCGGTCGCACGCCCTTCATATCCCAGGCTGTCGACGGCCCGAGCCTCCACCGTGTGCTGAACGGCCATGACGGGGGTGAACTCGATCCGGCCCGAGGCGTCGGGGGGATACGGGACTCCGTTCACGGTAACCGTGACGGTCGCCGGCGGGTATTCCGTCGAAGCCGTCGCCGTGATGTAGACTGTCTCCCCGACCCGCGGGAACCTCTTGTCAACCGTCAGATTGACGACAGGTCGGGGTGTCGCTCCGAGCTCGGCGACAAACTGGGTGACGCCCGTTCCCACGTTCCCAATCTCGTCCGTAGCCGTCGCGGAGACCAGGAACTCCTTGGCCACTGAGGGCCTATAAATAGCCTTGTATTCCGCGTCCAGGTTCACATCGGAGCCGTCAATCTTAAGCGCGACGGACGTCACACCAACATTATCCTTTGGAATGACGCTGATATAGACCGGCTCGCCGACATTGACGAGGGCGGGCGTCACGATGACGCTCACCGTCGGGGGGACGGTATCCGGCAAGAGGACGCGGAAGGAGGCGTTCGCAGTCGCGATGTTGCCACCTTCGTCGGTCGTATACGCCAGAACCGGGATCGTTCCGGGGCGGTCCGTGACGTAATGGACAATGCCGGATGGATCGAGGTCGATGGGCTTCCCGTCGATGTACAGACGTGTATCAAGCGGTCCGCGATCGTCGCTCGCCGTCACGGTCACCGTCACCGTTTCCCCCAGCGTGACGCGGGAAGGCTCTGCCGTCACGGAAATCTGAGGCGGGGTGACGTCAGGCGGAAGGACCACGATGTCCGCCCCGGCCGTCGCGACGTTGCTCGCGAGGTCCTTCACGGTAGCCACTACATGGTAAACGCCGACGGCCGCGGGGGTGAAGAGCATCGGATCGCCACAAAGCGGCTTGCCGTCGAGGGTGACTTCCGTCAAGGCTATTCCGACGTCGTCATGCGCCGCCACTTGGATGGACGTGCTTCCGCCGATGACAAACTCGGCGGGCATGGCAGCCACTGAAACGGCGGGGAGTTCCGAGTCGGCGAGAACCGTGATCGTCGCCTGTCCCGTTCCCGTCTTGCCCGCGTAATCCAGGCAGGTGGCGACCACGTCGAGCGTCCCGGCCGTCATCGGAGCGAATGTTGCCGTGCCGTCAAGGGCCACAGGGACGGGGACGCCGCCGACGGTGAGGTTCCGGAAAAGGATGCCGATGTCGGGATTGGCGGTCTGCGCCGTGATCTGGAACTGAACCGGCTGGCCCGCGATGACCTGGGCGGGACTGGCGGTCACGGCGACTACGGGCGGGGTCGTGGTAGGGAGCCCGTCCTCGCCCACGGCGTCCGGCGAGAGCCCCGCGTTGTTGATCCGGTCGAGCAGGGTGGCCTGGGCGGTAATCAAGGCCTTGTCGGCCCCCTCAATCAGGAGGCGGTCTCCCTCGGCGATGATCTGGTCGACGGTCTGACCGGTGGTCGAGAAGACCATCCCGCCGATGTGGAAGAGTTTGACGTTGAGCTTGGCGGCCAGGAGGTGCTTGAGGAGTGTCCCTGTGCCGTCGCCGCTGGCGTTGGCGCTCAGGATGTCCTTGGCCTGCTTGCGGGTCGAGACGACGATGTTCCCCAGGGTGATGGGGAGGTTCGCTTCGACAAGGTCGAGGTGGTTCTTGTAATAGCCAGGGGATGTGGTGACGCTGACAATGGGCGGCTCGATGACGCCGAGGGGGACGGACGAGACCGCGGTGCTCGTGAGGCCATAGGAGTCGGCCACCTGGAGGGCGATGTTGCCCTGGAAAACCTCGTCGACCTTGAGCCACGGCTTGGGACCGGTGGCGTCGTCGAAGGCGCCGTCGCCGTCGAAATCCCACGCGTAGGAGACGACGCGGTCGCAAAGCGGCATGCCGGCATTGGGATCGGCCGACTTGGATCCGTCGAAGAAGACATACTGGCCGCGGAAGGCGCGGTAGTAGGGCCCCCCGGCGTCGGCGAGGGGCGGCTGGTTCCAGGTGGTGACCCGGATCTCGCAGGTGCCGACAGCGGTTTTCCCGAGATCGTCGGTGATTTGGAGCGAGGCCGTGACCGTATAGTCCCCGGAAGCGACCGGATAACCAGGCGCGACGGCCACGAGGCCCGTCGCATCGGGCACGTCAAAGTTGACCCCATCCCGGCTGTCAAAATCCCACCGGTAGTCGACGATCGTCCGGAGCGGGTCGCTGCAAGAGGATGCGGATCCGTCGAGCGTGATGGGCGTGGTCGCAGGGGCGACGTCCGGAGTCGCCTGAGCAATAGCCTGTAGCGTATAGGGAGGTGGCCCGATGAGGGAGGGCGTCAGGACGAGAATGGCCAGGGCCGTCGCGTGGGACTCGAAGATAAAACCGCTCCACGTCGAATCTGTCCAACCCCCGTCGGCTTTTTGCACACCGATGAGATCGGAGGCGTATTCCCGGTACCAGTCTCGGGACCCGATTCGCGCAATCTCCGGGCTGAAGAGACGGCAGGCCTTGGCGACAGTGAACGCGGTGTACAGGTCGGTGTATTTCGTGTCTGGATTGACCACCGGTTGCCAGAAGGCATCCAGATAGTTCAGCGCCCGTTTCACCCGGTCGTCGGCCTGGCTCACGCCAACAAAGGACAGACCGGCCATGCCACCGGCAGTGGTAGCCAGGGTCTGGCCTGAATTGGGCCCCAGGTAGCCGAAGTATCCCGCCGGATTCTGGGAGTTGGTCAGCCAGAAGGTTGCCAATTTCTGTTTTACGAAATCAAGCGGGCTCAACTGCCAGTGCTGCTCGGCCGCCCACAGCGCGATGACCGGCCATGCCGTCACGGAATTGTCCGCATCGGACGTGTTGGGCGTGTAACGCCAGCCTCCCGCCGTGGCTCCTCCCCCCCACGTGTCGACCTGAGCCCAGGACAGGTACTGGACCATATCCTCGGCAATGTCCCGGTAGGTCCTGTTCTTGACACCGGTGGGACCGGTTGTGACGACGCGATCCGGTGCTCCGCTGGCGACGATGGCCATGAGCGCCATCGGCGCCTCGTACATGGCCTTGAGGGACGACGTGTTAATCTGCGTATCGATAGAAACGACACCATCCTGGTCCGGATCCGCATTCTCGCCGGGGGGTTGTGTCCCCAGGTTGGTTATGAGCTTCGCGTGGCTGAAGAGATAATCGTAGCCGCGCTGGAGGGTCGGGGTGTAGACGTCCGTTGCCGGGCCAGCCGGGCTGTGGCCATCGCTCGGGCCGCCGCTGCGCGCGCCACTGTCCGGAGTCGAGTGCCGAGGAGAGCAGAAGCCACTTGGCGAGGAACCCGCCCGCCGGTGGCAGCCCGATCAGCGCGATGCCGGACAGCGCGAAGGCCGACACGGTCATCGGCAGCGCGCGCGCCGTGCCGCGCAGGTCCGCGACGCGATCGTGTCCAAGCGCCGCGTACATCAGGCCGGCCGCCATGAACATCGCCGCCTTGGCCGTTGCGTGCG
>CAYUME010000521.1:0-4246 GCA_964445475.1 uncultured Planctomycetia bacterium | reverse complement strand
GATGCGGTCGGACTTGACGCGGAGCTGGAGGCAGTCGCCGGCCCAGCCCTTGTCGGCCTGGAAGCGCGGGTCGTGGGAGTTGCCGAGCGGGATCGGGTCCTTCCAGTGGATGGCGACGTACCAGGCGTCCCGGTCGTACATCATGGCGACGCGGCCGGAGTAGACGTCCTTGAGGTTCTCGAGGTCGTAGCACATCAGGACCTGTCCGGAGAGATCCCAGTCGTCGAGCTTGCCGTCGACGGACACCGCGCCCGGGGTCGGGACGGCGTGGAGGCCGTGGTGGTCGGTCTGCATCGCGGCGAGGGGGGCGGGGAGGGTCGCGAGGAGGGCGAGGACGACGGGGATGGGGGCGGTCCGCATGGGCGGTCTCCAAGTCGGGATCCGGGATGTCCGAGGGACGTTGCGACGAAACCGGCCTGTCGGGGGTGTCTCCCGTCCGCGGAGGCATCCCGGAGAGGCGGGGGACAACCCCCTCCCGCCGCTTCAGTTGACCTCCGCGCTGGAGAGGAAGAAGGGGGTGCCCGGGACCTCCATCACGCCGGTGCACTCGAACTCCGCCTTCCCGTCCGGGCCGAGGCCGCCGAAGAGCCTCTCGCCCCAGCTGTCGATCGGCTTGTACAGGTAGTTCACGAGCTTTGCGCCCTTGAAGTCGGCCACGGTGACGACGGCCGCGCCGCGGGTGTCGGAGACCTCGATCCAGGCGGGGTCCTGAAGCCGCTTGTCTCGGAGGCGGCGCGTCACCGTTCCGCCCTTGCCCGAGGGGGTCACCCAGACGACCTCCCGGTCCCCGCGGCAGCAGATCACGAGGTCGTCCCGGTCGTAGCCCCCGTGGCGGCCGTTGTAGATGCAGGTCGGGTTGCGGCCGATGGGGACGGCGCCGACGGGGACGACGGATTTCTGCGCGGCGTCGTCTTTCGAGCCGGCGGAGGCGTTGAGGGATCCGGTGTCGCAGACGATCAGGCGCCCGTCCATCGTGGCGATGAAGCAGCGGTCGGCGTAGTCGCGGCTGCGACCGCCCGCGAAGCCGGTCGCGACGGCGGTCGGGCGGGGCACGGGGAGGACCTGGGCGACCCGGGGCCGGGCCTCGGGGGCCTTGTCGAACGTGAACGGCCATTGGTCGGGGGCGGGCCCCTCGTTTTTCGTCCGGTCGAACCGGTCCGGGGTGGTGAAGTACATCGACGCAAAATAGCGGAAGAGGGGCTTGAGGTCGACGAAGACGGCCTTGTTTTCGGCGCGGGAGAGGACGACGGCGTAGCCGGCGGAGGCGGCGCGATGGGCCTCGTCGGCGGCCTTGAGCCACCGGTCGCGCGTCTCCTGCGCGTCGAGCCGTTCCTTGGAGACGTCCGTCGTCCACTTCCACCAGGCGACGTCGGCGGCGGCGGCGACCGCCGTGGGGGCGGCGACGGGGAGGTCGACGAGGCCGAGGACCTTGAGACGGGTGTAGGTGCCGACGTTGGGGAGGCCGGCGTAGTGCCAGGAGTGGTGGGCGAGCGCCCGCGCCTCGAGGGCGACGACCGCGAGCTGGCCCTTTCCCGCGCCGGCGTCCCAGACCGTCACGAGGGCGAACTCGTAGTGGGGCGTGAGGGCGACCGCCGTCGGGATCTTTCCCGGCGGGAGGCGGGTGCAGGGGTACTTGTCGTCGTTGTTGCCGTACCCGGAGGCGCCGATCACGCCGCTGCGGAAGACCATGATGCCGCAGTTGGACCACTCGACGCGGGCGCGGGCGGTCGCGACGGGACGCAGCAGGCCCTGCTTCCCGCCCGCGGCGTCGATCCAGGCCGCCTGCTGGACGCCGGGGTCGGGCGACTTGCAGTACCACTCCTCCATCGTGGGCTTGAGCTGGTAGACGTGCCAGAACTTCGAGGGGCCGTGGTTCTCGTGGAAGGACCAGCAGAAGCGCATCCGGTCCACGCCGGGGTTGTCGGGCCTGGCGGGGACGTAGAAGACCTGGCCGGCCATGCCCGTCCAGTCGACGGCGCTCTTGCCCCGTTCCTTCCAGACATACTCGCCGTTCTCGTGTCGGAGGTGGATCTCGGGGTCGTCGCGCCGGGTCCCCTTGTTGAAGGCCTCGAAGTCGGGGCCGAGGCGGCGGTGGATGGCGGCGGCATCGGCGGCGAGGCACTCGGCCGTGAAGGCGCCGCGGTCGATCTTGCCGGAGCCGGAGACATACCGGTCGCGGAAGGGGCCGCCGGCGGGGTCGGGTTCGGGCGCGTCGGCGACGGACCCTCCCGCGTTCGTCGCGTCGGGCGGGGCGCTCCCGGCGCCCGGGGCGGGCTTCTCCGGCGTCGCCCCGGGCGCGGCGCCGGACGGCTTCTCCGCCTCGGCGCGGACCGCCTCCGCGGCGGCGGCGTCCTTGAGCTTGAGGGCGACGAGTCCTGCGGTGAACGCCTTCTCCCCGGCGCGCCCGAGGGCGATGCCCAGCCGGAGGTGGGCGGCGTGGACGTCGGCGGGGGCCTTCTCCATGGCCGGCCCGGCAAAGCGGTAGAAGGCCTCGCCGTCGCCGCAGGCGGACCACGGCAGCGTGAGCTCGAACCCCTTCGCCTGGACGCGGACGCCCTTCCCGTCGGTCGAGACGAGCCGGGCGGGGGCGGGCTCATCGCCCACCCGGATCTCGACCTCCGGTCGGGCGCCGGCCTTCGCCTGGTCGACGAGCCAGGACTTGACGGCGTCGGCCGGGGGGGCGGCGGGGAGCGGGCCGGGGAACGCCTGGAGGGCGATCGCGCACATCAGGGCACGGGCAGACGTGCGGAGTCTCATGGCCTGCATTCCCGGGAGGCGATTCGCCTTCACGGGTACAGAGGGGGCTTGCGGAGGAAATATGACAAAGTCCTGGCGGGTGGGAGGGGTCGGTCCCCTTGGAGGGAACCGCTTGTGCGGGGGAGCCCCGCCCGCCTCAGGGCTTTCCGTTACCCACATCTTTCCCGTTTCATGTGAAATCGGCGGCAATCCGCGAAATCGGTGTGCCGCCCCACGAGGGATCCCCGCACGTGGAATCCCCTTCCCGGGCCTGCTTGCGCAATCGCTTGACGTAGAGATGGGGGTAAAGGAAAGACCTCAGGGGGAGAGGGTGTCGGCGGGGATGATCTCCGGCTCGCCGTCGGGCGGAGTCCAGAGGAGCTTGGCCACGGCGCGGCCGCCGCCGTTGAAGAGCTCCAGGGCGATGTCGGCCGGCACCCCCGCGGCGAGCGCGATCTCGCCGCGGCTCTCGACCACCACGTAGTTGCCCTTCCACGAATCGAAGAGCGTGCGGCCGTTGACGCGGAGCCGGGCGCCGTCGTCGTGGAGGACGGTGAAGAGGTGCGTCCCCGTCGCGCGCGGAACGACACGGCCCGACCAGCGTGCCGTGAAGAGCTCGGGGAGGAGCGGGTGCGGGATGCCGTCCTCCCAGAAGAAGTCCACGACGGGATCGATCCGCGCCAGCCGCCGGTCGGTCATGGCGCGGTCGGCGAAGAACTCGGCGCGGAGGCCGCGCGCCGGGGAGGCCGCTGCGGTCCCGGTCGGCGCGGCGGCCGGCCGAGCGCGCGCCGCGCCGTCGGCGCCGCGCTCCTCCTCCGGGCCGAAGGAGGCCAGGGCGTCGGTCATCGACCGGTGCTGGGCGACGATCCAGGCGTCGGGGCGCGCGACGGCGGAGAGGCGGGCCTCGTCGATCGTGCCCCGGAAGAAGGCGTCCGGGTACTGGGCGTGGCGGCCGAGGGTGGCGGACTCCGGCGAGGGGTCGGGCACGCCCGGCGCGGGTGTCTCGGCGATCAGAGCGCCGTCCCGGTAGGCGCGGAGAGTCGACCCGTCGAACGTGGCGGCGAGATAGTACCAGGTCGCGCCGGCCATCGGGCCGAAGGGCGCCGCCCGCCACGCGCCACCGACCCGCGCGCTCGCCACGGCGACGGAATCGGCCTGGAAATGGTCCCAGCAGAGCTGGAAGTTGTTCTGGCGCATGACGGGGCCGCCGGCCTTGCCGAGCTTGGGGGCCTCGCGGCCGCGCACCCAGGCCTCGACGGTCCAGCGGGGCAGGTCCTCGCGGTCTCCGGTGTCGATGAAGTCGCCGAGGCCGTCGAAGGCCTGGGCGCCCCCGATCCGGCCTGCGACGGGGCAGGGATTCGCGGCGGCGACTTTCAGCGCGTGGCGGCGGCGCGGCGAGGAGTCCCGCACGGCGGTGCCGGCCGTCTCTCCGAGATGGTAGACGAACCGGAAGGCGTCGTCCCAGACGGGCTCGGGCTTCCGACGTTGCTGCCGAAGTGACCGCGCAAGC
>CAYUME010000520.1:0-4262 GCA_964445475.1 uncultured Planctomycetia bacterium | reverse complement strand
CCCGGTCTCCCTTGCAGGTCGAGGCGCCCCATCGGCCGGGCTTGAAGGGGCCGCCTCGGGTGCCGTAGATCCCTTCGCCGTGCTTCGCCAGCCACGCGCCCATCTCCTTCAGGCGCTCGACCTGGCGCGGCTCGATCCGGCCGTCGGGCATCGGGCCGACGTTGAAGAGCAGGTTGCCGTCGCCGCCGACGGTGTACAGCAGGGTCTGGAGACACTGCTGGAGGGATTTCATGGTGTCGTCCGGCTTCCAGGCCCACTGGCGGCAGATCGTCATGCAGGTCTCCCAGGGGCGGTCGCGCTTGAAGCCGCCGATGCGCTGCTCGGGCGTGTCGTAGTCGGCAGGGATGCCGCAGCGGTTGTTGACCACGATGTCCGGCTGGAGGGAACGGACGAGGGCGACCACCGGTCCGCCGCGCTGGGCGTTGAATTCCTGCGGGACGTCGAACCACATCGTGGAAAGGGGGCCGTAGTTCCGGATGAGCTCCGTCACCTGCTTCTTGAGGTACTCGGTGTACGCGTCGATGTCCGGGGTCGGCTTCTGCGTCCGGCCGCCGGGGCTGCCGCGGGGGAAGGCGGGGTGGTGCCAGTCGCAGACGGAATAGTAGGTCCCGAAGGCGATCCCCTGCTTCCGGCAGGCCTCGGAGAGCTCCTTGACGGCGTCTCGCCCGAAGGGCGATTTCATGACGTTGTAGTCGGTCTGCTTCGTGTCGAAGATGCAGAAGCCGTCGTGGTGCTTGGTCGTGATAACCAGTTACTTCATGCCGGCATCCTTCGCGACTTTCACCCACTCGTCGGCGTTGAAACGGGTCGGGTTGAACTGCTTGTAGAGGTTGTCGTACTCCTCCTGGGGGACCTGGGCGCCGCGGGACCAGCCGATCTCGGTGCCCTTGATCGAGACGGGCCCCCAGTGGATGAACATCCCGAACCGTCGGGCGCGCCAGGTCTCGAGGGCCTCGGGCGGGGCGCCGGGATCCTGCTGGGCGGGGATCGGGGCGGCGTGAAGCGACAGGAAGGCGACGGCAGCCAGACGCAAGGCGAAGCGATTCATGGATCTCCCCCCTGGAAAGGAACCGGCTGGAGATTACCCGGCGGGGGCGACAGGTGTCTACTGTCAGGATTCGGCGAAGGATATTGAACGCGGGGGCTGAGCTTGAAGGGCGGGTGGCGGGTCGGGGGCCTCGTCGGTCAGCAGGGATTTGCGGATTTGTAGAAACCAGAAGCATCCGGCATGGGCGCCTGGGGCTTTTCTCGTTTTGATAAACCAGAGCGCATTATAGGGGCTCGACAGTTGTCCGCTAAACGTCAAGAAGGAGTCCAGCCCGCGCGTTCCCATCATTGCAATCAGCGCGTCTTGTCCAGCGCCCCGTCGAGCCGGACGGCCTCCCCCTTCCCCGTCGCCAGGTCGATTCCCTTCTCCCCGTACCGGACCTTGCCCGGGTTGCCGAGGAGGGACCGGATCGTTGCCTCCGCCAGCTTGCCGTCCTTCCACGCGAGGTCCACCTCGAACCCGCCCCGGGCGCGCAGGCCCTTCGCCGACCCTTCCGGCCACGCGTCGGGCAGCGCGGGCAGGAGGTGGATCTCCCCCGCGTGGGACTGCAGCAGCAGCTCGCAGACGCCCGCGGCGTAGCCGAAGTTACCGTCGATCTGGAAGGTCCGGCCCGGCCAGCAGGCGTTGAAGCCGTTGCCGAACGTGTTGTTCGCGACCCAGCGGCTCGCATACCCGTAGGCCTTCTGCGCGTCGAGGAGCCGCGCCCAGAGGCAGATCTTCCAGGCGTTGCTCCACCCCACGTCCCCCTCGTGCCCCCGGGCCTCCAGCGAGACCCGCGCGGCCCGGGCCCACTCCGGCGTCCGGCGCGGCGTGATCTGCCGGCCGGGATAGACCGCGATCATGTGGGAGACGTGGCGATGGTGGTCCTTCGGGTCGTCGCGGTCCACCCTCCATTCCTGCAGCTGGCCCCACTTCCCGATCTGCGGGCCGAGCAGCTTCGACTTCATCTGGGCGACTTTCGCGCGGAACGCCTCGTCGACGCCGAGCGCCTCGGACGCCTCGACGAAGTTCGTGAACAGGTCCCAGACCAGCTGCTGGTCGAACGAGACGCCGTCCTCGTGCGGGCCGTGCTCGGGGGAGAATCCGTCGGGCGCGACGAGCGTCCCGTCGGGCAGCGCCTTGAGGTGGTCCTCCCAGAACTCGCAGAGGTCCTTCAGGATCGGGTAGGCCCGCGCGCGCAGGTATTCCCGGTCCCCCGTGAATGCATAGTGGTCCCACAGGTTCTGGGCCACCCAGGCCGCGTCGCCCTTCGACCACTTCCACGTGGAGCCCCCGAAGATCCCGTTCTCCGCGTGCGTGATCCACCCCCGCGTTCCGAACGCCTTCCGGGTCTCCTCGCGCCGGACGTCGCGGATCGAGTAGACCCAGTCGGCCAGGGGGGAGACGCACGCTGGCAGGTTGGCGGGACCCGTGAACCAGTAGTTCATCTGGACGTTGACGTCGGTGTGGTAGTCGCTGCGCCAGGGGGGAGCGTTGCTCTCGTTCCAGAGGCCCTGGAGGTTCGCCGGCAGCGATCCCGGGCGCGAGCAGGCGATCATCAGGTAGCGCGCATGCTGGAAGAGCAGCGCCTCCAGGTCCGGGTCCTTCGCCCCCTTCTTGTAGGCGGCCAGGCGCTCGTCCGTTGGCCGGGATCGCGCCGGCTCCGGGGTCGCGCCCACGTTCACGTCGCACCGGCGGAAGAGACTCCGGTGATCCCGGACGTGCTCGGCGAGGAGGTCGTCGAACGCCCGGGCCGACGCGGCTGCCAGCAGCGCTGCGAGCTGCTCGTGCGGAGGCTCGCCCTTCCAGCCCCGGTCGCGCCGGTTCAGGTAGTCCGTGCCCGCCGCCAGCAGCACCGTCAGGCTGTCGCAGCCCTTGAAGGCGATCTGGTCGCCGGCCGCCTCCAGCGAGCCGCCCTCGTGGAGTACGAGGGCCTGGGCCTCGTAGTCGAGGACGATGCGGTAGGGGTCCTTCCGGCGGCCGGAGCTGCCGCCCCCGTAGACGTGCCCGGCCAGCGAGCCGGCGGCCGAGAGGCGGTTTCCTTCCGCCGCGACCTTCGCCCCGTGCGCGTCGCGGAGGACGACCCGGCCCGAATGGGCTCCCTTCCGGTCCGCGGTGAAGCGCAGGACCATGACATCCGCGGAATGGCTGGAGAAACAGACCCGGCGATACGCGGTCCCGTCGCGCACGTAACGGACCTCGTGCGTGCCGGCGTCGAGATCCAACGTCCGCGCATACCCATCGGGCGCCGCGCCGCCCGCCGAGACCCCGCCGCCGAGGCGCCGGAACGGGGAACCGGGCTTCCCCAAGGCGACCTCGGAGACCTGGAAGTGGGTCTTGTCCGCGGGCTGGAAGACAAGCCGGTACATCCTGAACGGCTTCGCGTTTACGAACGTGAAGGTCATCGCCTGGTGCCGCTTGGGGAAGGGACCGTCCAGTTGCTGCGTGTCGAGCGGCTCCCATTTCGCGCCGTCGTCCGAGCCGAGCAGCTCCCACTGCCGCGGATCGCGCGTCGGGACGTCCTCGGCGCTGGTGAGCGTGTAGCACGTCAGCGGGACCGAGACCGGCTCGGAGAAGGACGCCTGCCAGACGACGGGCCGCCCGCCGTGCTCCAGGCACCACTTGGTGCGCGCATCGCCGTCGGTCGTCTTTTCGACGCCCTGTCCGCCCGCGGTGGCGTGGTTGCTCGGGTTGGAGACGTCGTCGCCTCCCGCGGCCGTTCCGAGATCGACGAGGAGGTCGCCGAACGCCTGGTAGGCGCCGGTGTCCGACTCGTCGCCGACCCACAGGCTGTCCTCGTTGAACTGGACGCGCTCCTGCTCGACGCCGCCGAAGACCATCCCGCCGAGGCGGCCGTTGCCGACCGGGAGGGCCGCGATCCACCGGGCGGCCGGGCGGTCGTACCGGAGCTTCCGCTCCGTAACGGGAGGGGCGTCCTCCGCGGGGGCGGCGCGGGGAAGGAAAAGGATCGCGCTGGAGGCGACGGGTCATGGCATCACCCCCATCGAACGAGAGGACCCCGTAGCGGGCCGGTTTGCACGGTTGATAAGCAAGGAGCCCTCCCGCCCCCCTGCGCGATCAGCGCATCACCCCCAGCGCGCCATCAAACCGGACCGCCTCCCCCTTCCCCGCCACCAGGTCGATCACCTTCTCGCCGTACCGGACCTTGCCCGGATTGCCGAGGAGGGATCGGACGGCCGCCCCCGCCAGCGTCCCGTCCTTCCACGCGACATCC
>CAYUME010000519.1:0-4263 GCA_964445475.1 uncultured Planctomycetia bacterium | reverse complement strand
GAGGGGGAGGACGCCGTGTTCCTGTTCGTCGCCTACCCGCTCGACCGGGAGCCGAAAAACCCCGCCGGGGTCCTGCCGCACGCCTGGGCCGCCCCGACGCGCGGCGGATACGTCTTCCGGAACGGCTGGGCGGGCGCCGACGACATCGTCGCCCAGGTCTTTCTCAAGAGTCTCCCCGCGAACGGCTGGAGCCACCCCACCGCCGGGACGATCCGTCTCGTCGGCCTCGGCCGGATCTGGGGCGACGACGGCGAGGGCAATCCCAAGGGCGGCAACCGCTGGTGCGAGAACGTCGTCGTGCTGCCCGACGACGAGACCGCGGTCGGGCTGGGGGCGCGCGTGACGCATTACGCGCCCCGGCCGAACGGGTCGGGCGTGATCGCTTTCGACCTGGAGGACGTTTACCGCGGGGCGAAGCGGGTGAAGGACGCGACGGGGCGGGAGCATCCGGCCCGGCTGACGGACCAGATGTTCCGGACCCTGCGAGGGAACCTCGTCGATCTCGGGATCGCCGGGACGCGGTCGGTGGCGGTGGACTACGGCGGGACGAGCGGCGCCCCGGCGCTCCTGGCCGTGGCCGATCGCGTGACGGGCGGCGGGCGGAAGATCTGGACGTGGCAGGTGCCGGGCGCGGGACGCGACACGCCGGAGGTGGCGGTCGACGGAAACGCCTTCACGCTCAAACGGGGGGACGCGACCCTCCGGGCGACGTTCGTCTCGCCGGCGGACGCGAAGGTCGAGGTCGTGAGCGAACGACGGAAGGTCCCGGCCGAGTCCGAGGCGATGGAGGAGATCCCGCTTCACGCGGTCCGCGCGACGGGCGGGACGGACGGGAAGGCCGGCGACTTCTTCGTGGTCATGACCCTCCAGCGGGGCGCGGCGCCGGCGGTGAAGATCGAGGGGGAGGGGATGACCGCGCGGGTGACGGTCGGGGGGCAGGAGGTGCGGTTCGACGGGGAGAAGCTCGTCCTTCTTCGGTAGCCGAGGCACAAGCCGGATGCGGGAGCGGGCGATCGCGGACGATCGTCCCGCCCGGCCCGATTCCCCTCACGCGCTTGCCTCCTCGCGCCGTGCCTCATTTCGGCTTCCCGCCGCCGGGGCCCTCCGCCTTGAGGGCCTCTTCGACGGCGCGCTCGAGCTCCTTGCTCGCCGGGTGGCCGACCCAGGCGAGCTGGCCCGCCTTGTCGACGACGAACGCGCACGGGATCCCGTCCTGCCCGGCGGCCTCCAGCCAGTTCGTCGCGGTCCTGTTCTTGTCGTCCGTCCCGACGCGGTAGTCCATCTTGTCGCCCATCTTCTTGACGAACTCCTTCACCTTCCCGGCCTCGTCGGAGATGGCGACGCCGATGAAGACCGCCTCCTTGTGTTTCTTCTGGAGCTCGGTGAGGTGGGGGATGGTGGCGCGGCAGGGGCCGCACCAGGTGGCCCAGCACTCGACGACGTAGACCGTTCCCTTCCGGAGGGTCGGGACGGGTTCCCCCTTGATCCACTTGTCGACGGAGAGGGCGGGGGCGGGGTCTCCGACCTTGAGCGAGGGGGCGGGATCCTTGGGGGCGGCGGCGAGGACGCCGGCGAGGGCGAGAAGAACGGCGAACGCGGCGTATCGGGCGAGCGGTGTGCTCATAAAAGCCTCCCGGAAAGGGGCCGAATCCCCGCCACGCGGGGCCTCATCCGCCACCCTTTTGGTCCCCGGGGGGGCGAAAGGTTACAGGGCGGCGCGGCGGACGGCGCGGGCGAGTCGGACGAGGGCCCGCGCGGCGGTCGCGAGGCTCCGGCGGCCCATCCGGACCCTCCCCGCGTTGTAGTCGCCCCCGCGGCAGGGGATGCCGAGGCAGAAGACGCGCTTCAGGCGCTTCGCGTAGACGTCGCACTCGTCCGCGGTGGAGACGGGATCGGGGCAGCCCGCGAAGAGCTCGACGGAGAGCTCCCGGAGCGCCGCGCGCACGAAGCGCTGCAGGGCCGGATCGGCGCATTTCTCGACGGGGATGTCCGCCTGTGTCGCCGCGCCGGTGACGTCGACGACCTCGCGTCCCGCGACGCGGAGGCGGTGGGACCGGAAGCCGCTGTCGGCGTGGCAGGAGACGACGAAGGTCGGCCTCCTGGCGTCTTCCCGAAATGGCGGCGTGCCTCCGCGAGGAACGCGTCCTTGCCCCGCGTGTAGGCGACGCGGTCGCCCGGGTGGGCCTCCGCCAGGCGGCGCTTGAGCGCGGCCTAGGCGGCGGCCTCCGGGCGTGCGATCAGGGGATCGCGGAAGAGGAGCCGCTCCCAGAGCGGGGAGCCCTTCTCGACCAGGTGGAGGTGGTGCGTCCGGGCGCCGCGGGCGTCGCGCTTGATGAGCCCGTGGCAAAAGGGCGGGCCGTCGAATTCCGGGCGCCAGAAGCAGTCGTGGCCCTGCGACGCAAGGACGGGGACGATGCGCTCCTCGAGCGTCGGCTTCTCCCCGGGGGCGTCCATGGGCTCAGCCTATCCGGTTTCGATCCGGATCGCGACCGGGTTCGGGGCGAAGGCCCCGGCGGGCCGGATGGGCATCGTGGGGTGTCCGATTCCGGACGGGGCTATCCGGCACCGTCCGGGGGATATATATAATGAGGGGCGGATCCCATCCCGGAGGCGGCCATGAGGGGTTCACGTGCGGTGTCGATATCCTGCGTCGCTATGGGCCTTCTGCTCCTGGCCGGCGCCGCTCGGGCGGCCGACGCCGAGGCGTCGGACGCCCGACCTTGGCCCGCGCCCGTCGCCGACTGGGAGCCCGTCCAGCCTGGCGAGCACCCCCGCCTCTTCTTCCGGAAGGCCGACCTCCCGGCGCTCCGGCGGCGCGCCGAGACGCCCGAGGGGAAGGCGATCCTCAAGCGCCTCCGGCAGCTGCTCAACGGCGGCGATGGCGAGACGATGCCGTCGAGCAAGCGTCCCGTCGACGCCGCCTTCGGCGACAAGAGCCAGGAGATCAGCCTTCCCGAGGGGACCTACAGCATCGGCCACGCTGCGGGGTACGGGCTCCTCTACCAGCTCACCGGCGACAAGACGTACGCCGACCTCGGACGCCAGTGCTTCGAGTGGGCGTTCGAGGGCGTGCGGGACCGCGACGGCAAGGGGCGCTACAGCTGGAAGGAGCCGAGCGGGGCGCTGCGCGCCGGGCCGTCCGTCGGCTGGTATGCCGCCGGGTATGACCTCTGCCATGACGGCTGGGACGACGCCTGCCGCCGGAAGATCGCGCAGGCGATCCAGGACTACGGCCGGGGCGAGAAGGACGTCAGTCTCGAGGATCTCGCGCGCGGGAAGCGCCAGCACCCGGGGAGCAACCACTGGGGCGCGATCGTCGGCGGGGCCAGCCTCGCGCTGCTCGCCATCGCCGGCGACCCCGGCGTCGACGCGCAGCGGATCGACGGGCTGCTGAAGGCCAACGAGGCCTGCATCCTCCGGCAGTTGACGAACGGCTGGGGAGACCACGGGTTCTACGTCGAGGGCGACGGGTGCGGGGCGATCTCGTCCGACACGGCGCTCGTCCCCGCCCTCCAGGCCTGGCGCGTCGCGGCCGGCAAGGACTTCGTCGCGCCGCGGCCGAACGCCCCGTGGATGACGCTGAAGTGGGTCATGCTGAGCGTTCCCGCGAAGGACGGCGCCGCGTTCCCGGGGCGCGGCGTCTACGGCCACAACCTCTGGGCGCGGCGCCAGCTCAGCGGCAGCGGCCAGTTCGCCCAGGGGTTCGGCGGGATCGGCGAGGCGGAGACGCCGGCGCTGCTCTGGCTCTACAACACGGCCTTCCGCGATGCCGACGAGAAGGCCAACGCCCCCTTCGACACGGTCAGCCCCTACCCGCACCGTGCCGTCCTCGCCTTCGTCAACTGGCCGCTCGGCGCAACGGAGCGGAACCCGGGCGAGGTCCTCCCGCGCGCCGTCCGGGACGAGGCGATGGGATTTTGCATGTTCCGCAACCGGTGGCAGGACGGGGACGACGTCGTGGTGACGGCGTTGCTGAAGAGCACGAAGGGGAACTACGACGTGAAGGGCGGCGACATCGTGGTCTGGGGGCTCGGCCGGAAGACGCAGTTTCCCGTGAAGGTGACGGGCGCGGTGACGCACTTCGAGGCGACGGCGACGGGCGGGGTGGTGAGCACGTCGGCGGGGTCGTTCGGCGTGGATTTTTCGAGGGCCAGCGGGGCGGAGGCGCTGCTGGTGCTGGCCGGGCCGGTGAAGGGGGGCGTCAAGACGGGGAAGGGGGTGCAGGTCGTCGAGACGGGGGGGACGAACTATGTCATCATGACG
>CAYUME010000518.1:0-4273 GCA_964445475.1 uncultured Planctomycetia bacterium | reverse complement strand
GCCGCGCCGACCGCCGGTCGCGCGCGCGCGCGCCGCATCGCCCCCGCCGGCCCCGCCTCGACCTGCACCCCCACCCTTCGCGCGGCCTTCGTCCGCCGCAAGGGCGAGTACGGCATGCGCTGGCCGGGCGCCGTCTACGACGGCGAGGCGGCCCTGAAGCGCTATCGCGCCGAGATGGAGGACGAGGCGAAACGGCTCGGTCTGGCGCTGACCCTCCGCCCCGACCCGATCTACACGCCCGCCGAGGCCGACGCCTGGTGCGCCGAGGCGAAGGACGCGAAGCCCGACGGCCTTCTCGTCGTCCTCCTCGACCGCCAGGAGCACGCCTGGCCGACGGCGGCCAAGGCGGCGGACACGAAGATCCCCACCGTGATCTTCTCTCCGGTGGGCACCGCCTTCACCACGAACACCGTCGGTCTCGCCGACCGGGACGGCGTCTTCATCGCCTCCACCAGCGACTTTGCCCAGGCCGCGTACGGGATGAAGATGATCCGGGCCGGGGCCCGGCTGCGCGCGATGCGGTACGTTGTGATCCAGGGCAACCAGCGGAAGGACGCCGTCCTCGAGCCCTTCGGCACGAAACTCCGCCACGTGCCGGCCGCGGCCTTCCTCGAGGAATACCGGAAGACGCTCGACACCGCCGAGATCCGGGCGATGGCGGACGACTATGTCCGGAACGCGACGCGGATCGACTTCGCCACCGCGGCGGACGTCACGAACGGCATCAAGAGCTACGTCGTGGCGCGGACGATTTTGGAGCGGGAGCAGGGGGACGGGATCACGATGGACTGCCTCGGCGCCCTCGGGAAGACAACGGTGAGCCTTCCCTGCATCGCCTGGTCGAAGATGCTCGACGACGGCCTGCCGGCGGCGTGCGAGGCGGACCTGGGCGCGTGCGTCACCCACGCCCTCGTCCTCTCCCTCTTCGACCGGCCCGGCTTCCAGCAGGATCCCGTGCCGGAGACGGCGACGGACCGCCTGATCGGGGCGCACTGCTCGTGCCCGACGCGGCTCAACGGCCTCGACGCCCCCCCCGAGCCCTACCGGCTGGCGCACCACCACGGGAACCGCGACGCGGTCCCCATCCCGGCCTGGCGTCCCGGCCAGCGGGTGACGGTCGCGGACATGATCCTGAAGCCGGGGGGCCCCGAGCTGATCCTCTCGACGGGCACGGCCGTCGGGAACATCGCCGTCCCCCCCGCCGGCGGCTGCGTCGTGTCGGTGGCCGTGGCGCTCGACACCGTGAAGGACTCCCGGGCCCTGCTCGCCTACCCCGGCTTCCACCAGCTCTTCCTCTACGGCGATTTCAAGAAGCAGCTGGTGGCGTATTGCCACCTGTTCGGGATCAAGCCGGTGGTGGTGTAAGGCCGCCTTCGCGCGGCCGGCCCGGCGGCGGCGGTTGCTCCCGCCCTGGGGCCGGGGCCATTGACGGTTCCCCTCCCGACCTGCTACGCTCCCCGCGTGCGGGTCGTATGCGTTCCGCCCGAACGCCGGGATCCCGGAGGGGGCTGTCATGCGGCGTCTCGCCCTCGTCCTGCTCGTGTCGTTCCTCCCCGCCGCGCCGCTTTCCGCCGCGCCCGACGTTTCGCCCCTCTTCGCCTTCTGCATGGATACCCATGACGCGAAGCGGCGGACGCTCGCGGAACAGGCGGAGCTCCTCAAGGAGCTGGGGTATGCCGGGGCCGGCCACCTCTGGCTCGACCAGATCGACGAACGGATCCAGACCCTCGACGCCGCCGGGCTCCGGCTCTTCCAGATCTACCTCCGCGTCGACGTCTCCGTGAACGCGAAGGCCGGGTACGACGCGCGGCTCAAGGACGTGATGCCGCGGCTGAAGGGCCGCGACGTGACGCTCGCCCTCCTCCTGCAGGGACGGAAGCCCCGCGACCCCGACGGCGAGGCGCGCGCGCTCGAGCTCGTCCGCGAGATCGCCGACCTCGCGATGCCGGCCGGCGCCCGCGTCGCCCTATACCCCCACACCGGCGACTGGATGGAGCGCGTCCAGGACGCCCTCCGCATGGCGGAGAAGGCCGACCGGCCCAACGTCGGCGTCATGTTCAACCTCTGCCACTGGATGAAGACGACGCCGGACGCGGGCGAGCTGCAGGACCTGCTCGCGCAGGCGATGCCGCGCCTCGTCGCGGTCAGCCTCAGCGGCTCCGATGCGGTCGCGGAGGTGAAGGCCGGGACGGGGAGATGGATCCAGCCGCTCGGCAGCGGGACGTACGACGTAGGCGGCTTTCTCAAGGCGCTCCGGGACCTGGGCTACAAGGGCCCGGTGGGGCTCCAGTGCTACGGGATCGCCGGCGACGCCCGCGACCACCTGGCGCGGTCGATGGCGGCCTGGCGGGCGATCCAGGGGAACGCGGACCGGTCGGCGCCGGGGCCGGCCCGGTGAGGGGATCGAGGGAAGGAGGCCGGGCATGGGGCGGATTCTTGTTGCGACCGTGCTGCTCATCCCGCTGACGGGCTGCGGGATCTTCGGGGCCGACGAGCCGGTCCCCGGTCACCCGGACGAGGTCGGGGCGAACGCCGTCGGCGCGAAGGGCGCCGACGCGGCCGCCGCTTCCGGGCTTCGGTGGACGTTCGACGACATTCCGGCCGGCCTTCTGCCCCCCGGCTGGACGGTCGAGGCCACGAATCCGTCGGGGGACCTGGCCGAGTGGACGGTCAAGGCCGGGACCGGGGTCGGACGCGTCCTCGCGATCGAGGCGATCCACGACGCCTCGAGCCGGGTCTTCAACCTCTGCTGGACGCGGGGCGTGGCTTTCAAGGACGGCACCCTCTCCGTCCGCGTGCGGGCGGATTCGGGGGCCGTCGACCAGGGGGGCGGTCCGGTCTGGCGGGTGCGGGACGCAAGGAACTATTACATCGCACGCTACAACCCGCTCGAGCGGAACTTCCGCCTCTATTGCGTGAAGGGCGGCGTCCGCACGCAGCTGGCCGATGCCGGGGGCCTCCCGATCCCGGCCGGCACGTGGTTCACCGTGAAGGTGATCCAGAAAGGCGACGCGATCGCGTGCGAGCTGGACGGAAAGCGGCTCCTCGAGGCGACCGACGCGACCTTCCCGGGGCCCGGCGGCGTCGGCGTCTGGTCCAAGGCCGACGCCGTCACGGCGTTCGACGACCTCGACGTGGCGCCCGAGTGAGGCCATCCCGCCGCATGCGGAAGGGGCTCGCCCGTCGGCCTCCCCCGGCCCGCCCAAAGCGCGTTTTATAATCTTGCCAACAGGCGATAAGTCGTGCTACTGTCACGCCCCAATTCCCCGCCCGGCGGCGGGTCCTCCCCCGAGCCCCTTGTTGGAGACCGGCCATGAACTGCGCCCGCTTCATCCGGGACCAGGTCGACGCGCTCCGCGCGACCGTCGGCAACGGGACCGCGATCAACGCGCTGAGCGGCGGCGTCGACAGCTCCGTCTGCACCGTCCTCGGCCACCGCGCCCTCGGCAAGCAGCTGAAGACGTTCTTCGTCGACAACGCCATCATGCGCGAAGGCGAGCCGCAGGCCGTCGTCGCCGCCTTCCGGAAGCTCGGCATCCCCGTCACCCTCGTCGACGCCCGGGCCGAGTTTCTCGGCGCGCTCCGGGGCCTCAGCGACCCCGAGCAGAAGCGCCAGGCCGTCACCGACACCTTCTACGCGAAGGTCTTCTCCCGTCTCGTCCGCGAGACCGGCGCGAAGTTCCTCATGCACGGCACGATCCTCACCGACATCGAGGAGACGGTCGCCGGGATCAAGCGCCAGCACAACGTGCTGGCGCAGCTGGGCATCGACCCGCAGGCGGCCTTCGGCTACGCCGTGGTCGAGCCGCTCCTCGAGCTGCGCAAGGACGGCGTGCGGGCCGTGGGCAAGGCCCTGGGGCTACCGGAGGCGGTCTACCACCGCATGCCCTTCCCGGGACCGGCGCTGGCCGCGCGGGTGATCGGCGAGGTGACGCCGGAGCGCGTGGACCTGGTGCGGCAGGCGACCGCCATCCTCGAGGAGGAGACGGCCGACGCGCGGCCGTTCCAGGTGATGGCGATCCTGCACGCCGACCGCGTGACCGGCATGCGCGACGGCCGCCGCGACTACGGCCGGCAGATCGAGCTGCGCTGCTGGGAGAGCGTGGATGCGCGCCACGCGACACCCACGCGGCTGCCGTACAACACGCTGGCGCGCCTGGCCGACCGCATCGTGGCCGAGGTGCCGGGCGTGGTGAGCGTGACCTACAACATCACCCCCAAGCCGCCCTCGACCATGGAGGCGATCTGACGGCCATGAGCGACCCCTACGAGA
>CAYUME010000517.1:0-4285 GCA_964445475.1 uncultured Planctomycetia bacterium | reverse complement strand
CCCGTCCCCACCGTGGCGAAGCTCGCGCCCGCGCCGCCGGCCGACGGGAAGGCCGGCGCCCCGCGCCGCGTCCGCATCGTCGTGCGCCTGATGCAGGACTGAGGTCCCCGTCCGCCGACAAAAAATCCCCCGGCAACGTCCGGGGGATTCGTTTTTCAACGCCGCTCACAGCGTCCACGGCGCCCGCTTCGGACGGTCGAGCCAGCGGTTCGCCTCCGCGTCCCCGACGAACTCCTCCTTCTCGGGGTCCCACTTCAGCGGCCGCTTCAGCCAGTAGGCGAGGTTGCCGGTGTGGCAGACGATGACGGTCCGGTGGGCAACCTCGATGTCGCGGAACGGGCGCTCGCGTGTCCGGACGCAGTGGAGGAAGTCGCCGATGAGCCCGCCGCGGCCCTTGTAGTTGGGGATGTCGAAGTCGGGCGGCTTGCCCGCGTCGTCGCGCGGCACCTCGCCCTTTGTGCCCTTGAAGTAGAGCTGCCCCTTGAACTTGTGCCCGCCGGACCCGTGATGGAACTGGATCCCGTTGGCGAAGCGGTGGGTGAGGAGCTTGACGTCCTTGCCGTCGGGGGGAAGGATCTCGACGGGGCCGGTGGTGTGGAGGTTGCAGGCAAAGAGGGCGCCGCCGTAGGCGTGGGCGCCCCAGTCCGTCATCCCGCCGCCCGAGTACTCCTGCCAGGGCCGGAAGTTGAGGCGCGCGGCGTTGAAGGGGGCCCACGGCGCGGGACCGAGCCAGAGGTCCCAGTCGATGTCGGCCGGCGCGGGGCCGCCGGGAAGGTGGCACGGCTGCGAGGGGCCGCCCACGCTGACGAAGACCTCCTGCACGTCCCCGAGCGCGCCGCTGCGCGCCCAGCGGTGGAACGCGTTGTAGTCCCCCCAGACCCGCTGGCTGCCGCCCGAGAAGACGCGGCCGTAGCGCCGGACGGCCCGGATCATCGCCTGGCCGTCGCGGATCGTCAGCGTCTCGGGCTTCTCGCAGAAGACGTCCTTGCCGCGCCGGCAGGCCTCGATGGTGATGTGGGCGTGCCAGTGGTCGGGCGTGGCGATCATGACCGCCTCGATGTCGGGGCGGTCGAGAATCTCGCGGTAGTCGGTGACGGCGGCGCAGCCGGAGCCGCCGTACTTCTTGTCCACCTTGTCCTTCGCACCGTCGCGACTGCCCTTCCGGACGTCGCAGACGGCGACGACCTGGACCTCCCCGCGGCCGAGGAAGTCGCCCATGTCGGCATTGCCGCGGCCGCCCAGGCCGATGCAGCCGAGGACGATGCGCTCGCTCGGGGCGGGCCGTCCGTCCGCGCCGAAGACGGAGGCGGGAAGGACGAGGGGCGCGGCCACCGTGGCGCCGGCGGCCTGGAGGAAGCGCCGGCGGGTCGGACGGGGCGTGAGGACGGGCATGGGCCTCCTCCTGAAGGTGAGATCCGGCGCATCACGGTGTTGAGGACCCTATCACAGGAGACCGATTCCTGCAAGCGGAGGGAGGGGGTTGTCCCGGCTTCATTCCCAAGCCGATACCGGAAGCCGGGACAACCCGAGCCGCCACCCCCGGTTGACCTGTCTGCGTTTCCCGTCAAGTCACATGGCTCGGCTGAGGTCCTCCCCCGGCCGGGATTTGCACACTTGTAGAAACCAGGCGCATCCGGCATGGAACCCTCGCGGGTTTGCTGGTTTTGATAAACCAGAGGCATGCCCGATGGAAGCGACTCCCCTTCGTCACCACGCGGCCGTTTGACTCCCGCCGCCGCCCGTGTATGATCCGGCCATGCCCGCGCGCCGACTCCTCGCCACGCTCCTGCTCCTCGCCGCCGCCGACCCGGCGCTCCCCCAGGACGGGCGCGCCGTCCTCGGCCGCACCGAGGTCATCCGCTGGGAGTTCGCCGGCGACGACCCGGGCTGGAAGCCGATCCTCGACGCCGCCCCGGCCGGGGGCGGCCCGCGCCTCCGCATCCTCTCGCGCGGGACCGACCCCGCCCTGGTCAGCCCGGCGTTCGACCTCGACGCCGCGTCGAACCGCCACGCCTTCCGCATCCGCCTCAAGACTTCGGCCGGCGGGACGGGCCAACTTTTCTGGGCCACCGACGCGGCCCCCTCCTTCGAGGAGACCCGGAGCGTCCGATTCCCCCTCGGGATCCCGGACCGGATCGAAGAGGTCGAGGTCCCCCTCGCCGACGAGCCGCTCTGGAAGGGGCGGATCACCCGCCTGCGCCTCGACCCGGGGACGGCCCCCGGCCTGATCGAGATCGACTGGATCGCCATCGACGAAGTCCGCCTGCACCCCCTCGCCCTTGGCCCCGGCGTGCAGGAGCCGGGTCCGGAGACCGTCCGCGTGGCCCTCGCCGCGACCGAGCACGCGGGAAAGGCGCGCGACGCGTCGGTGCGCGTCGCGGCGCCGGAGGGGAGGTCGATCGAGGGCGCGCCGGACCGGCTCGCCCTCCCCGCCGGCGCCCGCACCCTGCTGGTGTTCGCCATCCGGCCGCCGGGCCCGGGGACGTTCCCGGTGGAGGTCGAGCTGGCCGTTCCCGGCCTCCCCCCGCTGCGCCGCCGTGTCACCGTGCGGATCTACCCGACGCTGCAGCAGTTCATCGGGGGCGCCGTCCCGGGGGAGACCTTCCCCGTCACGGAGCAGGTGACGGCGGCGGTCTGGCGCACCCCCGGCGCGCCGCCCTCGCTCCTCTTCTACCACGCGCGGGCGCGGGGCACGGCGCCCGCCGCCGAGCTGGCCTGCCTCGACCACCTCGTCGTCGAAGGGGCGGACGGCGCCCGGGAGGAGCTCGCCATCCCGACGGAAGCCACCCGCGGCAGCGTCCGGAACGCGAAGGGCGAGGCGGCCGGGCTCTGGGAGTGGACCCACGAGCGGAAGGGGAACGGGCTGCGCGTGCGGGCCGTCTTCCAGCCCGCCGCCGATGTCCGCGTCCTCCGCTTCGAGGGGATCGTCCTGCGCCTCCCCGGCCGGGACCACGACGGCGCCCTCTTCGGCGGGCTGGAGTTCCTCGGCAAGGACGAGGCCTCCTCGAGCACGGCCGACTTCGACCCGCCCGCAAACGTCCGGACCGTGCCCGACCCCCTCAAGGTCACGATGCCGCTCATGGGCGCGGTGCGGGACGGCGCGGCGATCGGTCTGGCGTGGCCGCTCGGAACGGGGCGAAAGGCGGACGCGCCGCTCCCCCAGCCCGTCTTCGCCGTCCCCGACGCCATCGACGGCGAGCCGAACCTGCGGATGGCGCTCTCGCTGCCGCCGGTGGGACCGCTGCGCCAGGAGAACGCCCTGGAGGCCCGGCAGCCCCTCGCGGTGCCGTGGGGGGGGCGGCTGGAGCTCGAGGCCACGCTCTACCTCCTGCCCGGCGCGGACCTGGGGGGCCTGATCGCGGCCTGGGTCCGGGACAACCCCCTCCCGCCGCCGCCCGATCCGCCGCGCGACGCCGCCGCGTCGATCGCCCTCGCCCGCTCCTCCTTCCTCGATTCCTCGCTCTGGGACCCGGCGCGGAGAGGGTGGGGGCACTGCGCGGAGCCGAACTGGGAGCGCCACCCCTTCCGGGACCACCTCGGCTATCTCTGGAAGCTCGGCCTGCTGGCGGGCGCCCCCGACGGGCCCGAGGCGCGGCGCGTCAAGGAGGTCCTCGACTACCACAAGGCGATCCCCCCCGGCGGCGCCCACCTGCCGACCCGGATGATCGCCTTCACGCTCGGCCCCCTCGACCCCCTCCTCGCGGCGGAGCGGCGGTCGGCGACGGAGGCGGCGGCGCGGATGCGGCCGGACGGACTCTGGACGTACGAAGGGCGGTTCCAACGGGGCCACCACGAGGACACGGCCAGCGGCTTCTCCGCCGCCGCCGCCCTCCCGATCCTCGACTACGCGCGCGCGAGCCTCGACCCGGCGGCGCGGGCGGCCGGGATCCAGGCGCTCGAGGCGATGCGCCGGTTCCGCGTCCCCCGCGGCGCGCAGACGTGGGAGCTCTCCCTCCACACCCCCGACATCCTCGCCGCCGCCCACCTCGTCGGCGCCTATGTCCGCGGCTACGACCTGACGAAGAACCCGGCGTACCTGGAGCGCGCGCGGTACTGGGCCCTCGCGGGGCTCCCCTTCGTCTACCTCTGGGACCGCGCCGACCTCCCCACCCTGCGCTACGCCACGACCGCCGTCTACGGGGCCACCCACTGGAAGGCCCCGAACTGGATCGGCCTGCCCGTCCAGTGGTGCGGCACCGTCTACGCGCGGCGCCTGCTGGAGCTGGCGCCGCTCGACTCCGCGACCGACTGGCGGCGCGTCGCGGAAGGGATCACCGTGACGGCG
>CAYUME010000516.1:1843-4295 GCA_964445475.1 uncultured Planctomycetia bacterium | reverse complement strand
CGCCCCCCGCCGCGACGTTCGGCCAGAAGACCTACGTCGTCAAGGAGGGCGACAGCTTCTGGAGCATCGCCGAGAAGGAGCTGGGCAGCGGGAAGCACGCGAAGAAGATCATCGACGCCAACCGGGACCGCATCGATCCCGACAACCTCAAGGTCGGACAGGTTCTCGTCCTTCCCGACCTCGACGCCGAGATCCGCCGCTTCCGGTGAGCCGGATACCCGGTGCCGGGCTTTCTCCTGCGCGCCTCCGCCGGGCGATGGGCGTTCGCCTGCGTGCCCCCCTTCCGTGCCCTTCGTCTCTGCTGTGGGGAATCCCTCCAGGCCTCTCCGTGGACGTTCGACGGCACCGTCCCGTAACCGTGTTACGCGCCTGTAACATCCGCAGGCGCGTGCCGTCTCCTCCCCGCTCGTTCCGGCGCCGTGAGGCCGTCCCAACCCCATTGTCTCTCGCCGGTTCTGCGCGGCTCGGCGCTGCGCTTCGGCTCGGCGCTGGCACGGATTTTGCTGTTCCATACGACGTCGGGATCGCGATGGCGGTGACGGACGAGGGCGGGGACCTCCCGCGAGCCGACCCGCGGGGTCTCCCTTCCGGGGTTCCCGCCCTCGTGGACGGGGCGTTCGGAGGATGCGACATGCGACTCCCTGCCGGCCGGCCGGGCCCGTCGGGCGCGGCGCGGCGATCCCGCCGCGCGTTCACTTTGCTCGAGCTCCTCGTCGTCATCGCCATCATCGGCATCCTCGTGGGGCTGCTGATGCCGGGCCCCCTTCAGGCCCGACGCGTCGCGAAGAACGGAGTCGCGCAGTCGACGCTCCGGCAGCTCGAGACGGCACTGCGGATGTACGAGGCCGATTACGGCGTTTGTCCCAATGAAGGCGGGCCGCTTCGCGCCGACACCACCGTTTTTGTGAAATGCCTGGGCTCCCGTGGTCCCAAGGGGGGGGTGTACTACGACTTCAAGGACGCCCTGAACGACAAGGGGGAGTTCCTGAGCGTGATCGGCGAGCCCTACCGATACACCTGGCCCGGCAACGACCGCCCGGGTCCCGACGGCTTCTTCCACCCGGGCGCCGAGTACCTGCTCTGGACGACCGGGTGCGTCCAGGATGATCCCGAGCGCCAGTGGGAGATCAACAGCTGGACGACGCGCTGAGACGCGGGCGGGGCGCCGCTTACTCGACGGGCTTGCTCCCGATGGCCGCCCGGATCGCGGCGTCGAGGGCCTCGGGCGTGCGATACCGGGGGTGGAGCGTCATCGGGTCGGAGACGATCGCCTCCCGCGCGTGGCGCCGGGCCTCCTCCACCCGCGCGGCGCTTACCGTCCCCGCCGCGGCGAATTCGACGAGGTATTCGCTCAGCCGGAACGTCTTCGAAAAGAGCGCGATTCGATGCCTCGCGTCGTCGCTCGACGCCGCCGAGGCCGCCTGGTCCAGCCGCTCCCGGCATCGTGCGACCAGCGCCCGGCTCTGCTCCGTGGTCCGGAACTGCGTTCCCCACCCCCCGATCTTGCGTTCCGGTCCCTCGACGTTGTCGAGCAGCGCCCAAAGCGCCTCCAGGGTCGCGAAATAGTCCCGCATCGGCTCGGCGGCGTCGCCGAACAGGTTCCCGCACAACTGTTCCCACAACGCCGCCACGTCGGATGACGGGTCCCGCAGGAGGCGCGCGAGGATCCAGAGCTTCGGTCCGTCCAGGCCCCAGTTCGGATAGGCCTCGACGTGCTGGTACGTGACCGGGACGCGGCCCTGGAGGTGTCTCAGGAACCGCGCCCAGTAGCCCGAGTAGCTCCGGGGGATCAGGTACCCCATCCCCTGGTACCAGTCGTGGTTGCCGTAGTGGGACGCGACGTCGAGCCAGCGGTCCGCGGGGGTCTTGCCCGACGCATCCGGAGCCAGGATGCGGTCCGCGTCCAGCTCGGCGACGTGGAAGTTGGTAAAGACGAGGATGTGGGGGTGGAGCCGGAAGGGGGGTGGCTCGCGCGTCATGGCGTAGCCGAGGCCGACGAGGAGCTTTCCCGGCAGCTTCGTCTCGAGCCGGGCCGCCAGCGCGTTCAGGAAACCCCAGTAGACGTGCGAATAGGCGGTGAGCAGGCCGCCGTTCGGGTCCTTCTCCCGGAAGGGGGCGTACGCCGCGGCGCAGCGCGCGCATTCGCAGACAACGTGGCTGTCCTGGATGCTGAAAGCCAGCCACAGGTGCGCCGGGTTCTTCGCGAAGTACGCCAGCGCGCTCTCCTCCGCCGCGTCCAGCAGCGTCGGCTCGGTGAAGCAGGGTTGCCACTTCTGGTCGGACGAATCCTTCGGGACGTACCGTGCGCCGCCGATCGTCGGGTAGATCGCCGGGTATTTCGAGGCGTACCGCTCCGGCGGAAAGACGTTCCACAGGTTGTGCTGGTGCGTCCCGGCCAGGCCCGTCCGCGTGTTGACGCCGTTCCGCTGGCTCCACGCGGCGTCGCCGGGCA
>CAYUME010000516.1:0-1743 GCA_964445475.1 uncultured Planctomycetia bacterium | reverse complement strand
GTCGCCGGGCATATAGAAGCGGACACCGACGCGGTCGAGAAAAGCGACGGCACCGAGGAAGGTGCCGCGGGGCGAGCCGCCGGCGGCAACGACGACGGCACCTTTTCGCCTGAGCAGGAACCCGTCCGGTCCGAGCGCCGCGGCGTCCACCGTCCCGGCCGCCTTCGTCCGCCCGATCGCCAGGTCCGCCCGGGCGGGCACCGATCCGGCCTTGTCCTCGGCGACGATCTCGAAACCCTCTCTGGCGCCGCACGCCCGTCGCAGCCACTCCTGGAGCAGGGCCGCCGCCTGCGTCTCGAGCGGGTCCGGCGTGCCGGACGGGACGACGATCCGGGTGGCGGCGGGATCGAGGGGGAGAGGCGACTCGGCGGCGGGGGCCCGCGGGCCGGCCGCAGCCAAAGCCAGGACGAGCGCCGGGAACGCAAACTTCATCCAGGCCTCCGGGATCAATCCCCCGCCTGCAGCGGGTGCAGCAGCCGGTTCCGGTCTTTCGCCGAGAGGCCGGGGACCCGCTTCAGGGCGGACGCATACGGCCCGTCCGGCCACCGTCCGGCTGCCAGGCGCAGCGCCGTGGCGAGCCGCCCGGGCTGGAAGTCGACGATCTGCTTCTCCGTCCACGCCCGCTCGCCCGTCGCGTACGGGACCAGGAGATCGAGCGCCTTCCGGAGGCTCCGGCCGTCCTTCGACGCGTAGCCCCACAGGTCGACCCCGACGTGCCCGCCGAGCCGCGCGAGGTGGAGCAGGTTGTTCACGTTGACGCAGCAGTAGTCCCAGGACTTGGTGCGCGCAAGCTCCTTCGGCATCCGCCCGTCCGGCTCGACCTGGGTGTCGATCCGCCGCGCGGGCACGGCCTCCAGCACCCGCCGGGCGACCTCCCGCCGCCCCGCGTAGAGCGCGTAGCACGCCACCTGGGCGTCGTACTGCGTGGCGTGGTTGTTCGAGGCCTTCGCCTCGTCCTTCCCGTGCCCGCTCTCCAGCAGCCAGTCGAGGTACCTCGAGAACCACGCGCGCAGGTCCTTCCGGTCGGTCGCGGTCCAGGCCGCCGACTCCTCCAGCAGGATCGCGGCGTCCACGAGATGGATCAGGCCGGCGGTGTCGACGATGCCGGCGCCGCGTCCGTCCGCCCGGCCGGGGATCGCCTGCCCGAAGTTCAGGTTCGGGTTCATTCGCGTCGCCTCGTCGAGGAACCAGGCGCGGAGGAGGCGCGCGGCGTGCTCCGCGCAGGCCTCGCGGCCGGTGAAGAACCGGGCGAGGGCGAGGGTCGTCACGGCGCCCTGCGTCCGCCCGAGGGCATCGGCGTCCCCCAGCGATTTCCGGTCCGGGTTCCGCTCCCCGTCCTTCCGGAGGTACGGCTTGCCGTCCGGCTTCGAGGGGTCCGGCCACCAGTACGGGGCGACGCTCAGGTAGTCGTGCTTGTCGCCGCTGGGGGGCGTGACGTCCTTGTCGAGGACGGAGAGCGGGGGCTGTTTCAGGGCCTTCTCCGCGTCGTCCTTCAGTTTCTCGAGGGCGGGGGCCAGGGCCGGGTCGCCGGCGGCCGCGCGCCGGCGCGTCCCGGCCAGCGCCGTCCCGTCCAGGATCCAGGTTGCCGGCGGCTCCTCCGCGCGGGCCCGGGGTGACGCCGCGAGGGCGGGCAGGAGGACCGCGAGGGCGGACAGGACGGCCGCGAGACGGGCCGCGTCGAGGGAGCGGGCGGGAACAGATCGCTTGAGAGACCTCCTGGCAACGGGTCCGCGATCCGCTTCC
>CAYUME010000515.1:0-4310 GCA_964445475.1 uncultured Planctomycetia bacterium | reverse complement strand
GTCAGTCTTTTCATGGGTGGCCCCGTTGACGAGAGATCGCGATTCAATTCACGAATGAGCTGGTGGGAGTATATGCGGGGCGGGGGGGGGCGTCAACCAAATCAGGGCCTTTTTCACGAATGCGGGCCCCCGGAGCGGCCCGGCGCCCGCGCGGCGCGGATCGATGTTTTGTGTCGATTTTGTGACGGGGAAGAAATATGATACGCCCCGCTCCTGTCTTCTGCTGGGAGGCTTCCCGTGCGATCGCGCTCCCGCCGGGCGCAACCCCCGCGCCGCCGTCCGCCCCCCCCCCGCGGATTCGTCTACCTGGTCGGCGCCGGCCCCGGCGATCCCGGGCTTCTCACGGTCCGCGCCGCCGACGTCCTCGCGCGGGCCGACGTGGTCGTCTACGACCGGCTCGTCCATCCCCGGATCCTCGACCGCGCCCGCCCGGACGCCCGACGGATCTTCGCCGGCAAGCGGCCCCGCTACATCCATCGCCCGGGCTTCCGCCACGGGATGGCCCAGGAGGCCATCAACGAGATCCTTCTCCGCGAGGCGCGGCGCGGGCAGGTCGTCGTCCGCCTCAAGGGGGGCGACCCCTTCGTTTTCGGACGCGGCGGCGAGGAGGCCCTCGCCCTGGCCGGGGCGGGCATCCCCTTCGAGATCGTCCCTGGCGTCACCGCCGCGGTGGCCGCGCCGGAGTACGCCGGAATCCCCATCACTCACCGGCGCGCCTCCTCCGCCTATGTGCTGGTCTCGGGGCACGAGGATCCCGCCAAGCCGGCCCTCTCGGTCGACGGGCGTGTGCTCGCCAGCTTCCCGGGGACCATCGAGATCTACTTGGGGTTCAATACGCTGGGTGCCATCGCGGAGCTTATGGTGCGGGGCGGCATGCCGCCGGACCGGCCGGTCGCCGTCATCGAGCGGGGGACCTGGCCGTCCCAGCGGACGATCACCGGCACCCTGGCGACGATCGCTACGCGCTGCCGACGCGAGCGCATCGTGCCGCCCTCCCTCGTGGTCATCGGCGACGTCGTGCGGTTGCGGGACTCGATCGCCTGGTTCGAACAGCGTCCCCTGGCCGGGCGCCGCGTCGTCGTGACGCGGGCCCACCCGCGCGCGGCGGCCGGGGGTGTCGATCCCTTCGTCGAGGGATTGGCCGCGGCCGGGGCCGAGGTCCTCGAATTCCCCACGATCCGCCTGGCGACGCCGCGCTCCTGGGCGCCGGTCGACCGGGCAATCCGGGCCCTGCGCGGGACGCATCCGCCTTGCGCGTGGATCGCCTTCCTGAGCGCCAACGCCGTGGAGCGGTTCCTGGACCGGGTCCGGCGGCGGGGCGGGGATGCGCGGACGCTCGGCGGGTGCCGCCTGGCCGCGATCGGCGCGGCGACCGCGCGCGCGCTGGCGGCGAACAACCTCCGGGCGGATCTCGTGGCGGAAGACGCCACCTCCGAAGGGCTGGCCCGGGTCCTGCCGAGGCAGGTGCGTCCCGGCGACCGCGTCCTGCTCCCGCGCACCGACATCGGTCGAGACGTCCTGCCGGCCGCGCTGCGACGCCGGGGAGCGCGGGTCGAAGAGGTCTGTGTCTACCGGACGGTCCCGCCCGAGCGGCGGCTCGTGGCGCCCCTGCGGAAGGACCTGCTGCGGGGGGAGGTGGACGTCCTGACGTTCGCCAGCGCCCAGGCGGTGAGGAATTTCGTGGCGGCCGTCGGACGGGACGCCGTGCGGCGGATGCGCCGCACCGTCCGGATCGCCAGCATCGGGCCGATCACGAGCGGGGCCTGCCGTGCCGCCGGCCTCCGTGTCCACGCCCAGGCGCGCACGCCCTCCCTCGAGGGACTGGTGCAGGCCGTCGTCCGGCTCCGGCCGGTCCGCCCGCGGTGATCCGGCGCGCCCGCCTCAGCGCGGCGCCAGGCTTCCGCAGACGGGGCAGTCCGGCCGGCGCGCGAGGGGGATGCGCTGGAAACTCATGGACAGGGTGTCGTAGTAGAGGAGCGTACCGGCCAGCGTCGTCCCGAAACCGGCCAGCAGCTTGATCCCCTCCACGGCCGCGATCGACCCGGCGAGGGCGGAGACCGCCCCGAAGACGGGGAACTCGCGCTTCCACGTCGGCGGATCCTCCGGGTAGAGGCAGGCCAGGCAGGCCGTCTTCCCCGGCAGGAACACCGTGACCTGCCCTTCCATGCCGTACATGGCGGCCTCGACCATCGGCTTGCCGTGCCGCACGCATGCGCGGTTCATCGCGAAGCGCTCGCGGAAGAGCGGCGCGCAGTCGAAGACCACGTCCGCCCGCCTGACGAGGTCGTCCGCGTTCTCGTCCCCGATGTTCGCGGCGACGGCCTCGATCTCGAGGCGGGGGTTGAGCTCGCGCAGGCGGCGCGCGGCGGACGCGACGCGGGGCTTGCCCAGCCCCTCGTGTGTCATGAGAATCTGGCGGTTGAGGTCGCTCGGCTTCACGTCCCCGCCGTGCGCCAGGATCAGCTTCCCGATCCCCGCGGCCGCGAGGCTGTAGGCGAGGGGGCTGCCGAGTCCCCCGCAGCGGCTGACCAGCGCCGTGGCGGACTTGAGCTTTTCCTGCCCGGCTTCGCCGAAACCGGGCAGCCACATCTGCCATTCGTAGACGGCCCGTTCCTCGTCCGTCAGGCGTGCCATAATGAATCCTTTCGCGTCGCCTGCCTACGCCAAGGCCCCGGCGGGTTTCGACGAGGTTGTTCTCTGTCGGCTCCTGCCGCGCGGCGCGACGTGGAACCGGCCTGGCGGGCGGTCACCCCCCGGAGACGGCGCTGAGCAGGGAGACCGTGTCTCCGTCGGCCAGCGTCCGCGACGCGTCCCGGCCGGCCGGCTGGCCGTTGACCAGCACCAGCAGGCTGGGGCGGACGGTCCCCGCGTCGTCCAGGACAAGTGCCCGGAACTCCGCCCCGTGCCGCTCCGCGAGGACGGCCAACGCCTCGGCCAGGCGCGTCGTGCCGGGCCGTTCGACCGTTTCGGACTCGACCCCGGCCGCGGCGCGGACCTGCGCGAAGTAGGCGAACGTGATCTTCATGGTCCTTCCTCTCCCCTCGCATTCACCCCGTAACCTGGAATAAGGACGCCAAGCGGCAGGAGCCTGCCGGGAACTCGGTCCTGGCGCATGCTCCGTACGCCGTGACGCGCTTGGCGGCAAACGCGTTGCGTGCGGCGCAAGGGGCGGATCGCTCACGGGGAGCCGCTATCCGCCGTCGGCGGCTTTGCAGTCCCGGCCCCGCCTTTCTCGGCGGGGGACTTGTCGTAGAAGGCCAGCTTGGCCGCCACGACGACCAGCACGACGGCGAACGCCTTCTGGAGGACCTTGGCCGGCGTGTGCTTGACCACCTCCGCGCCCAGGACGGCGCCCACGATGGCGCCCACGGCGATGAGCCCCGTGGCGACGAAGTCGATCCTCACCTGGGGGTTGGCCATGTAGCGCAGCGTCGCGGCCAGGGCCAGGAGCGTCATGGCCGCCAGGCTGATCCCCTGGGCGGACTTCTGGGGCACGTGGTAGAGTATGACCAGGGCCGGTACCATGATGATCCCGCCCCCCACGCCCAGCGACGCGCCGAAGACCCCCGCCGCGAGCCCGACGAGGAGGTAGCCCCACCCGTATTCCATGATCCGGGTCTCCTGGAGGCGGGCCCATCCCGCACCGTGCCGATATTAGCACATCGACCGGGGGGAGACCGCAAGCAAAATCCGGGCGTCGCGGGGGCGACCGGAAGGGCTGTCTCCGGGCTGCCCCGGCGGGTTCGGGGGCGGGTCGGGGCCCCGTCGCCCTCGCGGAACCGACGCGTCCCGCATCCGGCCGTTCTCGCTATTTTTTCAAATCGCGCTTGACATTATCTGATTTCTGTATAGACTGTAATGACTGTAACAGTTAAATAGACAGGAGCGGTCGTGGAGCTATCGCCCATCCAGCGCCAGTTCATCCTGCGCTGGAGCGAGATCGGCATCCGGTGGGGTATCAACCGGACGACGGCCCGCGTCCACGCCCTGCTCAACGTCTGTCACCAGCCGATCAGCGCCGAGGAGATCGCCAAGACCCTGTCCGTCAGCCGCTCGAACGTCAGCACCTGTCTCCGGGAACTCAAGACCTGGGGCCTGATCCGGACGCGGCAGGACATGGGCGACCGGCAGGAACGCTTCGATTCCGTCCGGGACATCTGGTCGCTGGGCTGGCTGATCCTGGACGAGCGGAAGCGCCGGGAGTTCGACCCCGCCGTGGTCGTCCTCCGGCGCTGCCTGGACGAGCCTCCGCGGCACAGCGAGGGGGATGACTATGCCCGCGGGCGCCTGCAGGAGATGCTTCAGCTCTT
>CAYUME010000514.1:0-4314 GCA_964445475.1 uncultured Planctomycetia bacterium | reverse complement strand
CTGCTACCTCAAGGACATGGGGCCGGTGGCGACGAGCGGGGAGTTTCCCGTCAACTTCCTCTCCCGCGAAGGACACAAGTCCGTTCTTGACCGGGTCGAGCAGGCCTACGAGCGCGTGGCCGCGGGCAAGGAGCTGGTCGTGTTCGAGGGCACGGGAGGCGCCACGGGGGGCGCCGCTTTCGGTCTCTCCAACGCCCACCTCGCCCGGCGGTTCCAGGCCAAGGTCCTTCTCGTCGCCAGCGGCGGCATCGGGCAGCCGATCGACGAGATCGTCCTTCATAAGAGCTACTTCGAGCTGAACGGCGTCGAAGTCCTCGGCGTCGTCCTGAACCGGGTCTATCCGCACGAGATGGAGTCGGTCCAGTCGGTCGTGAAGCGGGCGTGCGATCTCGTCAAGGTCCCCCTCCTGGGCGCGATCCCGCACGACCCCGAGCTCAGCCGGCCGACGATGCAGGACGTGCAGGACGAGCTGAAGGGGACGATCCTGCAGGGCGAGGCGGAGCTGGGCAAGAACAACGTCGAGCGGGTCCTGGTCGGCGCGATGGAGGCCCACCACGCGCTCGACCACCTCCTGGGGCGGATCGTCCTGATCGTCCCGGGGGACCGCGACGACCTCGTGCTCGCCGCGGTCGCCTCGATGTACCTGGCCGGGCGGCAGGACTTTGCGCTGAACGGGATCATCATGACGGGGAACGTGCCGCCCAGCCGGCGCCTCCGGCAGATCCTTGCGCGGACGTCGATCCCGGTGATCGAAACGGAACAGGACAGCTTTGCCGTGGCGGCCCGCGTGGTCAACCTGTACGCCCGGTTGTCGCCGCGGGACACGCCGCGGCTCGAGCGCGCGCGGACGGCGGTCCGCCAGCACGTGAACACGGCCGCCATCCTGTCCTCGGTGCAGCAGACCCGGTGAGAGCCACGCGCCGGCGGCGGGACGGGCGCGCCGACCCTCCCCTGTCAGGGGATCCTGCGATGTCCACACGACGATCGTCTGCCCGGATCCGGCTGGGCCTCGCCGGCGCCTGCGGCCGGATGGGCCGCCAGATCGCGTCCCTGGCGCTGGCGGACGGCGGTTTCGTCCTTGCCGCCGCCCTCGAGACGCCCGGCCATCCGGAGATCGGCGCGGATTACGGGCGGGTACTCGGGCGGGATCCGCTGGGGATGACGGTCGCGTCCGCCCTGGAGGGGCGACTCGATGTGCTGGTGGACTTCTCGGCGCCTTCCGCGTCGCGGGGATGGGCCTCCGCGTGCGCCCGCCGGCGCGTCCCGCTGGTCGTTGGCACCACGGGGCTGGACGCGTCCGGGCGCCGGGCGATGGCGGAAGCGGCCCGTCGGGTCGCTGTCGTTTTCGCCCCGAACATGAGCGTCGGGGTCAATGCCCTGCTCCGGGCGCTGCCGGAGCTGGTGCGGCTGCTCGGACCGGCCTACGATCTCGAGATCGTGGAGTCCCACCACCGGCTCAAGAAGGACGCGCCGAGCGGCACGGCCCTGGCCCTGGCGGAAGCGCTGGCGGAGGCGGCGGGGATCGACCTGGCTCGCGAGGCGGTCTACGGCCGTCGCGGGCTCACCGGCGAGCGGCCGCGCCGTCAGATCGGGGTTCATGCCGTGCGCGGAGGGGACATCGTGGGCGAGCACCGGATCCTGTTCGCGGGTCCCGGCGAGGCGATCGAGGTGACGCACCGGGCGCATTCGCGGGAAACGTTCGCCGCGGGGGCGCTGAGGGCGGCCCGTTTTGTCGCGGGCGCACGTCCCGGCCTCTATTCGATGGTCGATGTCCTCCGCCGCCGGTGACCCGCCGCGAGGCCGGCGGATGGAAACAAGCACTTGGAGGGCCACGGGTTCCGACGAACCCGCCGCTGTATTTTCTTGACAGGTTTTCAGTTGCGCCGTATTGTCAGCCCTAACGTGTCAACGGGAGGCTGCGGCGGGCCTCGCGCGTTTTCAGGAGGAGCCCCGGTGACCAAGCGGGATATCGTCAAGACGCTCGCCGATAAATTTGCGCTTTCCCAGGTGGATGCCCGAAAGATCGTCCAGGGCACCTTCGATGCGATCGTGACCACGCTGGTGGAGCAGGGGCGCATCGAGCTGAGGAATTTCGGCGTCTTCGAGGTCAAGACCCGCAAGCCGCGCCGGGCCCGGAACCCCCGTACCGGGGAACCTGTGGAGGTTCCCGCGCGTCGGGTGGTCACGTTCAAGCCCGGCCGACTCATGGAGAGCCGCATCCGGTAGGCGACGGGCGTGACCGCTCGGCGTATCGTTCGGACGAGAGGGGCACGGGGGCGATGGCGCTCCAGTGCCCTTTTTTTACAGGCGGTGATTCCCGTCGGCACCCCGGGATGCCCCCATGGATTTCTTCGACCCCCCGCGCCTCACGTCCCCGATGCTGGCCGCATACGCCCGTGCCGCCCTGGCCGAGGACCGGGCGTCGGCGGACGTGACCGCCCGGCTTTCCCTTTCGCCCGGGCGGCACGTGCGCGCCGCGCTCGTGGCGCGCGAGGCGGGGATTCTGGCCGGGCTGCCCGTCGCGGAGGCCGTCTACCGGGTCTTGGACCGGCGCGTGAGCGTCCGCGCCGTCGCCCGCGACGGCGGGCGCCTCCGGCCCGGTCAACGGGTCGTCCTGCTCGACGGTCCCGCGCGCTCCATCCTGGCCGGGGAGCGGACCGCGTTGAATTTCATCCAGCGGCTTTCCGGGATCGCGACCCTGACGCGCCGGTACGTGGACGCCGTGAAGGGGACGGGGGTCGTCGTCCTGCACACGCGCAAGACGACGCCGCTCTTGAGGGGCCTCGAGCGGTGGGCGGTGCGGGCCGGGGGAGGGCGGATGCACCGGGGCGACCTGGCCGCTGCCGTTCTCCTCAAGGAGAACCACCTCGACGCGGCAGGCGTGCACGCCGCCGCCGGGATTCGCGGCCTGGTCTGCCGGGTGCGCGCCGGCGCGCCCCGCGGGCTGCCCGTCGAGATCGAGGTCCAGGACCTCCGGATCCTTCAGCCGGTCCTCGACTCCGGCGTCGACATCGTGATGTTCGACAACCTCCCCCTCCCGGCGATCCGGAAGGGCGTGCGGACCGTCCGCGCGCATGCGCGGAGGACGGGACGCCGGGTCTTCACGGAGGCCTCCGGCGGCATCACCCTCCGTCGCATCCGGGCGGTGGCCCGGACCGGCGTGGACGCCATCTCGGTCGGCGCCCTCACCCATTCCGCGCGCGCCCTGGACGTTTCGCTCGATATCCTGGCCGACCGATGAGGCGCGCGCCCTTCTTCCGGGGCGCCCCGATCCCCGAGGCATGCACATGAGCGACACGACGCTGCGCGACCTCAAGAAGGTCCGTCTGGTGACCGAGCGGATCGGGCACGAGATCCTGTGGGTCCGGAAGACGGAGTCCACCAACGACCTGGCCTGGCGGGAGGCGGACCGGGGGTGCCAGGACGGCGCGCTGGTCATGGCGGAAGAGCAGGTCGTCGGGCGCGGACGACTCGGGCGGTCCTGGTTCTGCCTGCCGGAGAAGGGGATTCTCTGCTCGGTCGTGCTCCGCCCGGAGCTGGCCGCGGAGAAGGCGCCCCTCGTCACCGTGTGCGGTGCGCTCGCCGTCCGCGACGTGGCCACGGCCCTGACCGGAGTCCCCGCCGTCATCCGATGGCCGAACGATGTCCTGCTGGAGGGCCGGAAGGTCGCGGGCGTCCTGGTCGAGTCGCGCCCGGCCGCGGGGGGGGGCGGGACGACCTTCGTCCTCGGGATCGGGATGAACGTGACCTTGAGGCCGGAGGAGTTCCCGGACGAGATCCGCGCGGAGGCCACCTCGCTGGAGCTGACGGCGCGGCGGCGGGTCGACCGGCTGGCGGCGGCGAGATCGCTGATCGAGTCGCTCGACGGCTGGTACCTGCGCCTGCGGGGAGGACGGACGCAAGAGCTGGCCGACGCGTGGCGCACCGCCTCCGCGGTGATCCGGCGTCGCGTCGAGGTGGTTACCGGGGGAACGGTCTGCCGGGGGACCGTGGAAGACTTGGACCCGATCGAGGGCCTCTTCATCCGGCCGGACCGCGGCGCGATCCTGCGCCTGCGCAGCGAGCACGTCGACCGGCTCCGCCTGCTGGACTGAACCGGCTGCGGCAAAACACGGTTGACTGGCTGGTAGGCACCCGATACACTCCGCCTTCTCATGGGCCCGGGAAGCCGCCCCGTGCGCGGGACGGCTCCCCGGGGCGGTTAGCTCAGTTGGTAGAGCGCATGGATCACACCCATGAGGTCACAGGTTCGAGTCCTGTACCGCCCACCCGATGAAACGGCCCTGGCCTGAGGCCAGGGCCGTTTCATTGGGG
>CAYUME010000513.1:0-4316 GCA_964445475.1 uncultured Planctomycetia bacterium | reverse complement strand
GTGGCTCTGGATCGTGATCCTGGTGCCGACGACGCTGCTGGCGTGCGGGTTCTAGCCCGCGGATCACGCGGACGCGGCCGGCAGATTGGCCCGCAGATCACGCGGATCACGCGGATCACGCGGAGCAGGCGGAATGGGGCGGACTCGTTTGACCGGTGCGCTTCGCGAGGTGCCGCTTGTCAAGGGAAGGCCGGCCCGTTAAAGTCATCCGGGGCCTTGCCCCGGGCGTCGTCCTGTTGTCGCGTCCTGGCGTTCCCTCCCGGGAGGCGGGTGCGGGAGTGGCTGTCACCCCCGGGCCGGTCGTGCGTACAATTGGAGCGGCGTCCCTGGAGGACGCGAACCGGCCGCCCCGGGTTTCGGATTGATAGTATTTCGCGGAGCGAAATAGTATATGGCCCGCGGCAACCAGTTCATCCGGCAGTGGTCGCTCCTGAAAGCCCTCGAGTCCCGCCGCTCCGGCGGCCTCACCATCGAGGAGCTCTGCAGGGAGCTCGAGGCCAACCGCCGGACCGTCTACCGCGACATCGACGTCCTCCGTGCCGCCGGCTTCGCCGTGGACAAGGAGACGCACGAGGACGGGCACGTCTACTATTTCATCCCCCAGGGGGCGCGGACGCCCCCGGTCCCCTTCACCACCGCCGAGCTCCTCGCCCTCTACTTCAGCCAGGGGCTCCTCAAGCCTCTCGACGGAACGCCGTTCAAGCAGGGGATCGCCTCGGCATTGGCCAAGATCGAGCGCACCCTGCCCGTTCATGCCCTCGACCTGGTGGGCGCGGCCAACCAGGCCCTTGTCGTCAAGCCCACCGCCCTCAAGAATTACGCCGCCCATGCGCGCAAGATGGAGGACCTCTTCGGCGCCTCCCGTGAGCGGCGCAAGGTCGAGGTCGCCTACCTGGCCCTTCACTCCGACGAGGTCACGGTCCACCGTTTCCACCCCTATTGCTCCACCCTGCACAACGGGTCCTTCTACTGGATCGGTCGGAGCGAGCTGCGGGACGCGATGCGGACCTTCCTGCTCGACCGCATCCAGCGCGTGAAGGTGCTCGAGGAGCGGTTCGAGGTCCCCGACGATTTCGATGCGGAAGCCTTCCTCGAGGAGAGCTTCGGGATCACGCACGAGGGGAAGACGGAGACGGTGAAGATCGAGTTCGCGGCCGCCGCGGCCCGGCCGATCCAGGAGCGGACCTGGCACCCGACCCAGCGGATCGAGAAGCGGCCCGGCGGGGCGATCGTGCTGACGATGGAGACGGCGGGGCTGGAGGAGATCTTCCGGTGGGTGATGTCGTTCGGGTCGGAGGCGAAGGTGCTGGCTCCGGCCTCCCTGGCGGATCGAGTCCGGAAAGCCCATCTCGATGCCTCTCGGCGGTACGGGTAGCCTCGGGCCGGGAGGCCCGGCCATCCGGGCTTGTCATCCATCCCTCCCGGGTTGTCTCCCGATCAAACCGCATGTCCCATCTTGACATACATCATGCGTTGATGCATACTGGCGGTATGGAAAGGTGGATTTGGCGTTCGGAATGTGTTTTGAAGAACCCTCTTCTCGGGATTGCATCGCCATGCCCGTTCTAGCCCCCCACATGCGTGAAGAGCTGGCCCAGGCGGCGTTCGATCTTTTCGCCGAGCGCGGCATCAACGGGGTCACACTTGACGAGGTGGCCGCCAAGGCGGGCGTCACGAAGGGGAGTCTCTACTGGCACTATCAGTCGAAGAAGGAGCTGATCCTGGCCGCGGCGGCCGTCTATTACCGGAACTGGCAGAAGCTGGCGCATACCGAGCTGGCGGCGACGAGCGACCCGGTCGACCAGATCCGCCGGCTCTGGCAGCTCTCGGTCAACATGTGCCTCTTCGACAAGCCCAAGCGGATTTTTTCGACGGAGCTCTTCGGGCTCGGCCTGCACGATCCCGAGATCCGTGCCAGTTGGGCTCAGTTCTACGACACGGTGGCCGAGATGTTCGCCGGCGTGATCCAGGCGGCTGTGAATGCCGGGAAGCTTCGGATCGAGGATCCCCGCCGGGCCGCCGATTGGGCCTTGGCCACCTTCGAGGGGATCAAGCACCGGGCCTCCTTCCAGCCCCAGATCTGCACGCCCTCCGAGCGCGACGCCCTCGTCGAGCTCTTCATGCAGACGCTCTTCTCCATGTCCAAGGGCGGCGCCGTGCGGGCCAACTGAAAGTGTGTCGGGACGTTTCACGCCAAGCGGGGACTCGTTTCCCGTCCCTTCTTCACGCCGCTTGCCGCTGATTTTCCGACCATATCCATACCGTTCACGGGGCCGACCGGCGCCACGTACGGCGTCCGCTACATCCAGCGCGCCATCCAGTTCGTCGGGATCAATTTCGACACGGGAAACACGTTCATCGCCGGACAGGATCCCGTGGCGTACGCGAAGTGCTTCGCGAAGCGGATCCGGCACGTCCACTGCAAGGACGTCAGCCGGGAGCTTTGCGATGCCATCCGGGGGGGGCTCACGGGGATTGCCTGTTCGGACGCGTCCATCGGGGAGGGGGTCAATGCCGACAACATCCACGGCGTGATCCGGATCCTGAACGGGATCGGCTGGGATGGGGTCTTCTCGATCGAGTGCGCCGGGCTGAAAGAGACGGTTCGAAAGAGCGTGGAATGGCTTCGGAAGGTGAAGGGGGACGCCTAGCGGTTGAGGTCGCTTCACGGATGCCGGAACGGCAGGTGTTTGCAGGGGGGGGCCGGGATCCGTTCCCGGCCTCCCCGCAGGGAGAGGGCTCGTTTTTTTGTGCGATTTCTATTGCATTTGGATCCTCTCCCGTTATAATTCCAACCGTATCGACATTCCCGCCTAATCGTTTCCCCCCGTAACTCGTTTGACCCGCGTCATTTGTCCTGTCCGGGGGGGTTCGCAAGAGGTTGGCCGTATTTCCCGGGTTGTCACCGCCCGATCCCTGCTGTCCGGTTGATCGTGCGGATTCTGCCGTTGCCCCGTATATCGCGCGTCGTGCCGCGCGTCCTGTTTCACTTTTTTTGCGTGCGCACTCATGCCCACCGAGAACGGCAAGATCTCCGGCCTCCTGGAACTCCACGAGAAGGGCTACGGGTTCCTGCGGGGGCTGGACCGCGGGTACCGTCCCGACCCGCGTGATCCCTTTGTCCCCCCCAACCTGGTCCGTTCGCTTCGCCTGCGGCCGGGATCCGTCCTGGAGGGGCCGTCGGGTCCTGCCGGGCGGCCGGGCACGGGGCCCCAGCTCGTGGGGGTCTCCTCCATCAACGGGCTGAAGCCCGAGGACTGGCACAAGCTGCCCCTCTTCGAGGACGGGACGGTCATCGATCCCCAGCCGAAGATGACCTTCGAGACGACGCCCGACCGGACGACGACACGGGTGGTCGATCTCCTCGTCCCCGTCGGCCGGGGCCAGCGGACGCTGATCGTGGCCCCGCCGCGTTCGGGGAAGACGGTCCTCATGGAGCACCTCGCGCACGCCCTGACGGTGAACCACAAGAAGGACGTGCACGTGATCATGCTGCTGGTCGACGAGCGCCCGGAGGAGATGACGCACTTCAAGCGGGCGATCCCCGAGGCCGAGGTGGTGGGCTCGACGAACGACGCGGAGGCCTCGAACCACATCCGGATCGCGCGGCTGGCGATCGACCGGGCCAAGCGGATGGTGGAGACGGGGCGGCACGTGGTCGTCTTTCTCGACTCGATCACACGGCTGGCCCGGGCCTACAACCGATACATCGGCGGGAGCGGCCGGACGATGACGGGCGGTCTCGACGTGAAGGCCATGGACGAGCCGAAGCGGATCTTCGGCGCGGCCCGGAACCTGGAGGGGATCGGGAGCCTGACGATCGTCGGGACGGCGCTCATCGACACGGGCTCTCGCGCCGACGAGTTCATCTTCCAGGAGTTCAAGGGGACGGGCAACATGGAGCTCGTCCTCTCGCGCGAGCTCGCCGACCGCCGCATCTGGCCGGCCATCGACCTGACGCTCTCCGGCACCCGCAAGGAGGAGCTCCTCCTCGACAAGTCGCATATCGAGAAGGTCTACCGCCTGCGCCGGGCCCTCGCCGGTCGCAAGCCGGCCGAAGTCATGGAATTGCTGATCACGCAGCTCGGCCGCCACAAGACGAACAAGGAGTTCCTGGCCAGCCTGGGATAGCGGGCGGCCGGGGAAGAAAATCAGTTGGAACGCCGCGCGGTTTGTGCTAAACAGTGCGCGTTCGCGGGGCCGTCGCCTCGCGCGCGGGTGTAGCTCAGCCTGGTAGAGCACCACGTTGCCAACGTGGATGTCGCGGGTTCAAATCCCGTCGCCCGCTCCCCCCCGCCGCGCCGTCTCCCGGCGCG
>CAYUME010000512.1:772-4319 GCA_964445475.1 uncultured Planctomycetia bacterium | reverse complement strand
CGCGGCGCGCCCGGCAACAGGCACCGCGCTCCCCGCTCATCCGTCGCCACCCCCTCCGCGACAATACATTTGATTTCTGTTAAATATGAGTCTATAAGAATTCTCTTCACTCTGGAGCCCCCCGATGCGTCACCTGCTGATTCCCGCCCTGCTGCTCGCTCTCTCCCCGGCCCTCGCCGCCCCCGCGGAGGAGGCAAAGCCCGCCGCCCCGCCCGCGGAGGCCCCCAAGCCCCCGCCTCCGGACGAGGTGCGCCTCAAGAACGGCGACCGACTCACCGGCACGGTCACGTCCCTGGCCGGCGGGAAGCTCGTGATCGCCACCCTCCACGAGGGGACGGTCACCGTCGACTGGGCGCAGGTCGCCAGCATCCGGACGAGCGGCAAGGTCGCCGTCAAGATGGCCACCGGCGAGATCGTCGAGGGCCGGCTCGTCGAGGCCCCCGAGGGCCGGATCAAGGTCGCCACCGAGGGCGCCGCAGCCCCCATCGAGATCGAGTTCGCCAAGGTGTCCAAGCTCAACGAGCCGCCCACCCAGTGGCACGGCTCCCTGAGCCTGGCGCTCAAGGTGACGGACGGCAACACCCACAACCAGTCGTTCCTCTTCGCCGCCGAGGGGACCCGCGCCACCGAGGACGACCTTTTCCTGCTTCGCGCCATCTTCCGCTACGGCCAGCAAGACGGCGTGCTGACCGAGCGCAATGCGTACGGCCTGGCCAAGTACAACTACACCTTCTACGAGGGGCTCTACGGCTACCTGAGCACCGAGCTCCTCTCCGACCGGTTCAAGGACCTCGACCTGAACACGGTCGTCTCGGCGGGAGTCGGCTACGTGGTCTTCAAGGAGGACTGGATCGACCTGGCGGCGGAGGCCGGGATCGCGTACATAGACAACAACTTCCACGAGGTGGACGACGAGGCCCACATCGGCGGTCGCGCCGCGGCCCGCCTCCGGGTGGCCCTGCCGCTCGGCTTCGAGTTCAGGGACAACCTCACGGTCTACCCGAACTTCGAGGACTCCCAGGACTACCAGGCCCGCAACGAGGCGACCCTCGGCACGGCCCTCGGCGGCGGGTGGTCCCTCCTCGGCGGCATGATCACGGATTTCGACAACGAGCCGTCGCCGGGTCTCCGGAAGTACGACGACACCTACTTCCTCGGCCTCGGGTACACGTTCTAGCCGCGCGGCGGAACCCCCTCAGGAATCGCACATGGCCGGCATGATCAAGGAGTTCCGCGAGTTCATCACCCGCGGCAACGTCGTCGACATGGCCGTCGGCATCATCATCGGCGGCGTCTTCGGCAAGATCGTCACCTCCCTCGTCAACGACGTCATCATGCCGCCGATCGGGATGCTCCTCGCCAATGTCGACTTCCGCAGCCTCAAGTGGACACTCACCGAGCCCGTCCGGGACGCGGCGGACCCGGCCAAGATCGTCACCCCGGGCGTCTCCATCAGCTACGGCGCGTTCATCAACACCCTCCTCGACTTCCTCATCATCGCGTTCGTGATCTTCATGCTGATCAAGGTGATCAACCGGCTGCGCCGCCAGCCGCCCCCCCCGGTCGCGCCGCCCCCGACCACGCGCGAGTGCCCTTTCTGCCTCTCCGCCATTCCCAAGAAGGCCACGAAGTGCGCAAACTGCACCTCGGAGGTCCAGCCGGTGGAGGCGTAGCCGGGGAGGACCGGGACCCGGTCCGGGATTCCGCTTGACCCGGAACGCCGAGCGACGTCCAAGAAGCAGAGAACAGGAGGGAACCCGGCGGGCGGCCGGACGCTTGGGCGCGAAAAAAGACCAAACGTTTTCCCGCCCGATCCGTTATGATGGGGGAGACGGGACCCCCCGGGGAATGCGCCCATGAACCCCGCCGACGCCGCCGACGATCCCCTCTTCACCCCCCGGACGGCCCTCATGCTCCTCTGCGGCCTGGGCGTCCTTGCCCTCGCCGGGTTCCTCGCCTGGCGCAGCTCCGCCCCCGCAAACCTGCCGCCCCCGTCCGCGCCGCCGCCGGCCGAGGCGCCGGCCTCGATCCCCTAGCGGTTGACGACATCCGTCAGAACGAGATCGCCGGCTCCCCCGGCGCGTATCCGAACAGCCGCGGGATCCAGAGCGTCATCCACGGCAGGTACGTGATCAGCAGCACCCCCGCCAGCAGCACCACCAGCATCGGCACCACCGACCGGTACACCTCCGGCAGCGGCTTCCCGAACCGGTAGCTCGACAGGAAGAGGTTCATCCCCACCGGCGGCGTCAGGTACCCCAGCTCCAGGTTGGCCAGGAAGATGATCCCGAGGTGGACGGGATCGATCCCGAAGTGCTGCGCCAGGGGCTTGATCAGCGGCACCACCACCACGATGGCCGAGAAGACGTCCATGAGACAACCGACCAGCAGCAGGAAGACGTTCAGCAGGAGAAGAAAGACGACGCGGGACTCCACGCCGCCCCGGACCCATTCCATCGCGGCGTCGGGGACCTGGGCGATGACGAAATAGGAGGTGAGGGCCTTCGCCGCCGTCAGGATGAGCAGGACCCCCCCCACGAGCACGCCGCATTCCGTCATGACCCGGAGCGCGTCCCGCCGGAGGCGCAGGTCCCGGTACACGAAGGTCTCGATCACGAAGGCGCAGCAGGCCGTGAGGGCCGAGGCCTCGACCAGCGTCATGAACCCGCCGAAGATCCCGACCAGCACCACGACCGGGAGCGCCAGCTCCCACTTCGCCTCCCACGCCGCCCGGGCGACCTCCCCCAGGCGGAACGGCGGGGCCTCGGCCGCCCGGGGGGCGCCGCGGAAGATCCCCCACCCGGCCGTGAGGGCGACGAGGAGGAAGCCGGGCAGCAGCCCGCCGAGGAAGAGCGTGTCGATGGGGGTGCCGGCGACCACGCCGTAGAGGATGACGGCGAGGCTGGGGGGAAAGAGGAGGCCCAGCGAGCCGGCGGCGGTGAGGAGGCCGAGGGCGTCCCGCTCCCGGTAGCGCGCGGCCAGGAGGACCGGCAGGAGCAGCCCGCCGAGGGCGAGGATCGTGACGCCCGACGCCCCGGTGAAGGAGGTGAAGAAGGCGCAGACGAGGGCCGTCACGATCGCGGGGCCGCCGCGGAGCCAGCCGAAGAGGGCCTGGAAGACGCGGACGAGCCGCCGCGAGGCGCCCCCCTCGGAGAGGAAGTACCCCGCCAGCGTGAAGAGCGGGATGGCGGGCAGGAACGGCTCCACCACGAGGCTGTACGTCTCCGCCGACGTGGCGGAGACGGGCTCCTCGCCGCCCCAGCAGAGGAGCAGCGCCACGCCGCCCAGGACGGCGAAGAGCGGCGTGCCCAGTCCCGTCGCCGCGAGCAGGAGGAGGAGGCCCGCGACCAGGATGCCCTTCGCGGCCGGCGAGGCCAGGAGCACCGCGCTCGCGCTGTACTCCCGCGACGCCGGGTCCTCCCCCACGCCCCACACGATCCCGGCGAGCCCCGGCGCCGCCAGGGCGGCCACGACGGCGGCCGCGACGAGGCGGCCCCGCCAGCCGGTTCCCGCGGGCTTACAAGGTAATGTTCGGCAGCGAGGACAA
>CAYUME010000512.1:0-762 GCA_964445475.1 uncultured Planctomycetia bacterium | reverse complement strand
CGGTTCCCGCGCGCCAGACGATCCGCCCGGCGACCAAGCCGAACCCGATCGGCATCGCCAGCTGGACGACCCAGAGGGGGATCCCGAAGGCGAAGTCGCGTCCCCCCGTCCGTTCTGCCATGGCCAGGTCCCACGCCGCCCAGGCCAGCCAGGCTGCGACGGCGCCGGCGACCACGCCCGTGAAGATCCGCGCCGAGCCCCCCCACCGTCCCTTCAGCAGCCGGTCGGCCGACGCGAACGTCAGGAGCCGTCCCTCGCGCGCGGCCACCGCCCCGCCGAACATGGCGACGAAGAGGGTGAGGTGCCGCACGAGGGCGTCGGTGGCGGGCAATCCCCGGCCGGCCAGGAGGCGCGCCGCGGCCTCCAGGAGCGGCAGGAGCACGAGCGCGGCGAACAGAAGCGCCAGGAAGGCGTTCTCCGCCGTCACGAGAACGGGGCGTCGCGCCGGCGGCGCGGCGGCGCCGGTCGCGGGGGGGACGGGAGAGGGTGTCGGATGGCTGTCCACGGGTGATGGAGGCCCGGCTTTGCCCCGGAGGGCTCAATGCAACAGGAAACGGCCGGCACGTCACGCGGAAGGGGGAAGGCCGCGGCCGACGTCACGACCCCGCCGGTTTCGCCCGGAACGCGTCGCGGTACTTCATCGCCTCGCGGAACGCGTCCTCCGGGACGACCTTCTCGAACATCAACGGGTAGGCGTCCCCGAAGGCCTTCTGCCACTCCGCCCGCTGCTCGGGCGAGACGGCGTGCACCCGGAGCCCCTTG
>CAYUME010000511.1:0-4325 GCA_964445475.1 uncultured Planctomycetia bacterium | reverse complement strand
GAAGGAGATCCCCTGCGCGGCCATGCGGTCGAGGCACGGCGTCGAGATCTTCCCCTCCGGGTTGAGGGCCTTCACGTCGCCGTAGCCGAGATCGTCGGCGAGGATGTAGACGATGCTGGGGCGCTCGGCCGGCACGGCCGTGGAGGCCGCGGGAAGGATCGTGACAAGCGCAGCCAGGAGCAAGGCCATCCTCATGACAAAAGCGACCTCGAAAGGAGGCCGGGCGGGACAGGCGTCCCGCCCCTCACTTCCTATTCCGGCCGCCGCCGGCCGGCCGGTAGGGATTCGCCCAGTTCTTCCGGATCAACTCGCGGAGCGACGCGAGCGTCGCGGCGTGCTTCGGATCGTCCGCGAGGTTGCGCTGCTCGCCGGGGTCGGTGTCGTAGTCGTAGAGCTCGACCCCCTGTTTCCCGTCGTCCCAGACCGTGCAGCGCCAGCGCTCGGTGCGGACGCTGTGGCCGGGGAAGGCGCCGCGCCAGACCTGCGTGAAGGCGGGTTTGTCCCAGGCGGCCTGCGGGTCGTCGAGGAGCGACCGGAGGCTCCGCCCGGCGAGTCCGGGCGGCGGCTCGAGCCCGCAGAGGTCGGCGAGCGTGGGATAGAGGTCGACGAGCTCCACGGTCCGGCCGCACCCGCGACCCTTCGTCTTCTGCCCGGGGGCGGCGAGGAGCAGGGGGATGCGCGCCGAGTTCTCGAAGAGGCTCTGCTTCTTCCAGAGCCCGTGCTCGCCCGTGTGATACCCGTTGTCCCCCCAGAAGACCACGACCGTCCTGTCCGTCAGGCCGTTCCGATCGAGGGCGTCGAGGAGACGGCCGACCTGGGCGTCGACGAAGGCGATGGAGGCCCAATAGGCCTGCAGCGCCTCGCGCGCCTGCGGCTCCATCACGCCGAACCAGGGCCAGGGACTCGTGGAGGCGGTCGCCGGCTTCGGGATCCCCTGCAACCAGCTCTCGGAGACCTCCGGGACGCGGACGCGGTCGAGCGGGGTCCGCTCGAACCAGGCCTTCGGCGCGACGTACGGGCAGTGGGGGCGGTAGAAGCCGCAGGCGATGAAGAAGGGGCGGTCCTTGTGCGCCTCGATCAGGCGGACGGCCTCCGTCGCCCCGAGGCCGTCGGTCTGCTCCTCGTCGGTCCCGTCGGCTGCAAGGAAGCTCAGCGAGCTGCCGAGGCCGCGCTTCGGGGTGTGGTTGACGAGCTTCCCCTCCTCGTCCTTGTCGCGGCCACGGGGATTGAAGACGGAGTCCCAGGAGGGCCTGTCGTCGAGCCCGTCCGTCCCGATGTCGCCCGGCACGCCGTAGTGGTAGATCTTGCCGACGCGGGCGGCCACGTAGCCGCTCTTCCGGAAGAGCTGAGGCAGCGTGACGACGTCGGGGAGGACGGAACGGAAGTGCTTCTTGAGGTCGTAGACCTGCGTGGTGTCCGGACGGAGGCCGGTGAGGAGCGACGTGCGGCTCGGGCTGCAGAGGGGAAACTGGCAGTAGGCGCGGTCGAAGCGGGTGCCGCGGGCGGCGAGGCGGTCGAGGTGCGGGGTCTTCACGACGGGGTGGCCGTAGACCCCGAGCTCGCAGTTCATGTCGTCGGTGGCGATGAAAAGGACGTTGAGGCGGCCGCCTGCGCCCGGCGGCGCCGGGGCGGCCCCGGCCGTGGAGACGGCCGCAACAGCCAGGCCGATGAAGGCGAACCCGCGCAGGATCCCGCGTGCCCGGATCATGGCTCCTCCTGCGTCTTCTTCCCGGCGCCGCGCCCGGCCTTCTTGCCGGCGTCAGCCTTGACCGGCCACGCGGGGTCGTCCACGCGCGAAGCCTTCATCAACGATTCGGCCTTCGCCCCAAGGTCCGGCTGCCCGGCCGCCAGGTCCCGCTTCTCGCCCGGATCGGCCTTCAGGTCGTAGAGCTCGAGGGGGGCGCCCGGGCCGTTGCGGACGGCCTTCCAGTCGCCCATGCGGACCGCCTGGAGGAATTTCCCCTCGTGCAGCTCCCAGTAGAAGCACTCCCGCTCGGGCGCCGCCCCCCCGCGAAGGTAGGAAACGAGCGAGAGGCCGTCCGGCTTGAACCCGGCAGGCAGCGGGACGCCGGCCAGCTCGGCGGCGGTGGGCAGGAAATCCCAGAACGCCCAGGGCACGTCGCTGACGCGCCCGGCGGGCACGGTGCCGGGCCACCAGGCCAGCGCGGCCTGGCGCAGGCCGCCCTCGTACATCCCGCGCTTGAATCCGCGAAGGCCGCAGGACTGGTCGAAAAAGCGGCCGAGGTCGGACTCCGGGGAGAAGGACGAGCCGTTGTCGCCGGCGAACAGCACGAGGGTGTTCCGCTCGACGCCGAGTTCCCGGAGGAGCGCCACCAGCCCGCCCACGTCGCGGTCCAGCCGGGTGACCATCGCGGCGTAGGTCTTCTGCTGAGGCGACCAGTCCGTCGCCGCGTACTCGCCGAGCTCGTCGATCTCGTACTTCCCGTGCGGGAGGGTGATCGCGTAGAAGAGGAAGAAGGGGCGGCTCTTCTGTCTCCGGATCCAGTTGAGCGCGGCGCCCTGGATGAGGTTCTGGGCGTAGGTCTTGCCGTCAAGCTCGACCCGTTCGGCGTCGCGGTAGAGGTACTTCGGGAAGTAGGCGTGGGCGTGCGTCTGACAGTTGTAGCCGAAGAAATGGTCGAAGCCGACCTTGAGGGGGCTGCCCGGGGTGTCGAACATCCCCATGCCCCACTTGCCGGTGCAGGCGGTGGCGTAGCCGGCGTCCTTCAGGATCCGCGCGACGGTGACGGTCCCCTCGGGGAGCGGGAGCTGCCCCTCGGCGCCCATCTTGCGGTTCGCCCGGACCGGGGCGTGCCCGATGTGCAGTCCGGTCATCAGTGACGTCCGTGCGGGGGCGCAGACGGTGGTGCCGGTGTAGGCCTGCGTGAAACGGGTGCCCTCGGTCGCCAGCCGGTCGAGATGCGGCGTCCGGATCTTCTTCTGCCCGTAGCAGCCGAGGTCTCCCATCGCCAGGTCGTCGGCCAGGATGAAGACGAGGTTGGGCTTCCCGCCTCCGCCCGGGGGAGGCGCTGCGGCTTCGGCGTGGCTGTGCGCAGGCGGGACGCCAAGGGCGACCAGAAGTCCGGCGAGCGGGGGCAGGCGGGCCATCCCGGATCTCCAGGAACGTTACGAGTCATAAGAGGAAAGAAACACGAGCCGCCCTCATTGCGCCGGGTCGCGCTCCCGCATCATCGCCCGCAGCTCCTCGATCGTCCCCTTCATCTCCGGGCGGTCCGCCAGGTTTTTCCATTCGCCGGGGTCGGTCTCGTGGTCGTAGAGCTCGACGCCCTGCTTCCCCCCGTCCCACTCCGTGTAGCGCCAGCGTTCCGTCCGGAGGCTGCGACCTGCGACGGGGCCGCGCTGGACCTGCGTCCACGCCGACGCCTTCCAGGGCTGTCCCGGGTCGTCCAGGAGCGGCCGGAAGCTCCGCCCCTCCAGGTGCGGCAGGGGCGGCAGACCGCAGAGGTCGACGAGCGTCGGGTAGAGATCGACGAACTCGACCAGCCGCGCGCAGGCTTTCCCGCGCGCCTTCGCGCCGGGAAACGCCACGATCAACGGGCATCGGGCGGAGAGCTCGAAGTTCGTGTTCTTGTTCCACCAGCCCCGCTCGCCAAGATGGTACCCGTTGTCGCCGAGCAGGACCACCACGGTCCGATCGGCCAGCTTCAGCCGGTCGAGCGCGTCGAGGACGCGCCCGACCTGGGCGTCCGTGAAGGAGGTGCAGGCGTAGTAGGCGCGCAGGAACTCGCGCCGCTCGGCGTCGGCAAATCGGTCGAAGACCGTCTTCATGCCCGCGGGGAGCGCGAGGGGCGGGTCGGGCGTCCGGTCGGACGGCTCGGCGGCCAGCCGGAGGTGGTCGGGGGGGTATAGGTTGAAGTAGGGGGCGGGGGCGACGAAGGGATCGTGGGGCTTGTGGAAGCCGGCGCCGATGAACCACGGGCGGTTCCCCAGCCGTTCCATGGCGCCGATGGCCGCGGCGGCGTTCTGGCCGTCGGGCTGGTCGTCATCGCCCCCGGCGGTCGCCCCCCAATGGCACCAGGCGAGTTTCCCGCCGGTCAGGTTGCGCCCCTCGACCACCCGGCCAGCCGGCGTCGGAGCAAAAACCTGCGCGTCGTCCCATGATTCCGGCAGATCCATCCAGCGTGCGCGCAGAGCCGCATCGCGACCACCGCCGAGATGGAAGATCTTGCCATAGCCCACGGCCTGCCAGCCGGCGCCACGGAGGTGCTGCGGCAGGGTCACGACGTCCGGCAGCACGCTGCGCAGCAGGGTGTTGTTGTTGACTATCCCGGTCTCCTGCGGTCGGAGGCCGGTGAGAAAGGAAC
>CAYUME010000510.1:0-4335 GCA_964445475.1 uncultured Planctomycetia bacterium | reverse complement strand
GGGGAATCCCCGGTCCCAATATCAGGGTGGCGTCCGGTTGCCACCGTTGCGATGTCAAACTAATATTGACGTCGTGATAGGCTGGCGTGGGATGCAATGCGGTTGTTCACGAGGCGATGCGGGTCCTTTTGTGGAGGAGCGCCATGTCCCCGGTCGTCAAGTTCATGAAGAAGGCGAACGCGCCCGTGCACTCGGTGCGCCTCCACGGCCCGGACGCCATGCGGCGCATCGCCGAGAAGGCCTACGCTCTCTGGGAGAAGCGCGGCCGCCCGCACGGCGACGATCTCCAGGACTGGCTCGAGGCCGAGCGAATCGAGCGGGTCCGGCCGTCCTAGAGGCTCATGCGGCTCGATCGTGGGAGGGGGCTCCCCCAAGACGGCAACCCCGCATACCAGGAACGGCCCGCTCATGGAATACGCCTTTGCGATCATGGCCCAGGCGACCCCCGTGACGGAAGCGATGCTGTTCGACGGCGCCGCCATCGCGGGGATCGTCCTCGCGGCGGTCGTCGTCCTGGTCATCCTCTTTTCCTCCGTCAAGGTGCTGCCCGAGTACGAGCGGGGCGTGGTCTTCCGCCTCGGCCGCCTTCGCCCCCGGGACTACGGTCCCGGGCTCTTCCTCCTGATCCCCTTCGTGGACCGGATGACCCGCGTCTCCCTCCGGACGGCGGTCCACGACGTCCCGTCCCAGGACATCATCACCCGAGACAACGTCTCGGTGACGGTGAACGCCGTGGTCTATTTCCGCGTCATCAACCCCCGGCAGGCGATCGTCGACGTCCAGGACTACGGGTACGCCACCAGCCAGATCGCCCAGACCACGCTGCGGTCGGTCCTCGGCCAGGTCGAGATGGACGAGCTGCTCTCCCAGCGGGACCGGCTGAACCTCCAGCTCCAGGAGATCCTCGACAAGCGCACGGATCCGTGGGGGATCAAGGTCTCCGCCGTCGAGGTGAAGCACGTCGACCTCCCGGAGGAGATGCGCCGGGCCATGGCCCGCCAGGCGGAAGCCGAGCGCGAAAAGCGGGCGAAGGTCATCCATGCCGACGGGGAGTTCCAGGCCGCCACGAACCTGGCCAAGGCCGCCGAGGAGCTCGGCCGGAACCCGACCACCCTCCAGCTCCGCTACATGCAGACGCTGACCGAGATCGCATCCGACAAGAATTCGACCATCATATTCCCGTTGCCGATCGAGCTGCTGAAGCCGTTCCTGGGCCAGGTGACCTCGTCGAGGGACGTGAAATGAAAGCCCCCGGCAGGACAGGGGGCGCCGGATCCGTCCTCCGAGATGACATGGCGAGACGGTGAGAACAGGCAGGATGCCCATGATGCAAGCCTCCGCGACCCCATTCCCGGCTGTCGTCGGCACGCCCCCCGGACCCCGCGCGGAACGCTTGGCGCTTTATCTGATCAAGCCCACGCGCTACGACGACGACGGCTACCCCGTCCGCTTCCTCCGGGGATCGATCCCCAGCAACACCCTCTCCGCGCTGGACAGCCTGACGCAGGACGCCGTGCGGCGCGGCCTTCTGAAGGGCGTCCGGGTGGTCACGGTCCTGGTCGACGAGGCGGTCCATCGCCTCCCGCTCCGCCGCCTTCGCCTGGATGCGGCCCGCCGGGACACCCGCGTGCTCGTCGCCCTGTGCGGCGTCCAGTCCAACCAGTTCCCCCGCGCGCAGGACCTGGCGCGCCGATTCCGGCGCATGGGGCTGGCGGTGATCATCGGCGGGTTCCATGTCTCCGGGGCCAACGCCCTGGTGGAGGGGACCGCGCCGGAGCTGCAGGAGATGCTGGACCTCGGCGTGCACCTCTTCCGCGGCGAGGCGGACGAGTGCTGGGGCGACCTGCTGCGGCAGGTCCTCGACGGCACACTGCCGCGGATGGTCGACCGCCTGGCGGAGCGGCCGGATCTCACCGACAAACCCGTCCCCATCTCGAACCGCGCCTATCTCCGCCGCTTCGCGCTCTCGGGCCTGGGCACCATCGACGCCGGCCGCGGCTGCCCGTTCGACTGCTCCTTCTGCACCATCGTGAACGTGCAGGGCCGCACGATGCGCTATCGCGCCCCCCGCCTCATCCTTGCCACCATCCGTCGGCAGTGCGCGCACGGCATCCGGAACTACTTCTTCACCGACGACAACTTCGCGCGACACCCGCGGTGGCGGGAGATCCTGGACGGCATGGCGGACCTGCGGCGGAAGGGGAAGGACATCACGGTCGTGATCCAGGTGGACGCCCAGGCGACCCGGATCCCGGGCTTCGTGGAGAAGGCCAAGGCCGCCGGTTGCGTGCAGGTCTTCATCGGCCTGGAGTCGATCAACCCCGTGAACCTGCTCGCCGCCGGCAAGCGCCAGAACAACGTCTCCGCATTCCGGGGCATGATCGAAACCTGGCACGCCCAGGGCATCATCACCCACTGCGGCTACATCCTGGGGTTCCCGGAGGACACACCGGCCTCCATCGCGGAGGACGTGCGCCGGCTGCGGGACGAGATCGGCACGGACCTCGCCTCCTTCTTCATCCTGACACCCCTGCCGGGCTCCCGGGATCACGCCCGCACCGTCGCACGGGAAGGGGCGATGGATGACGACCTGAACCGCTACGACAGCACCCACCCGGTCGTCGCCCACCCCCGGATGACGCGGGAGGAGCTGCAGCAGGCGTACCATCAGGCCTGGACGGACTTCCACTCCGTCGCCCACATGAAGCGCTGCCTCGCCCGCTACGAGGGGCAGGCCTACTGGAGCCTCTTCTCCTCCTTCTTCTGGCACCGGAACTCGTCCGAGCTCCGGGAGCACCCCATGATGTCCGGGTTCTACCGGCTGCGGGACCGCGGCGAGCGGCGCGCGGCCTTCCCGCGGGAGGGGCGACTGGCGCACGCCCGGCGCTGCCTGGGGGAGACGGCCCGCCAGGTCCGCACCTGGGGCCGGCTGCTGTTCGAGATGCAGGAGGTCTGGCTGGCCACGCGGCGGCCCGGCGAGGAGGAGGGCCGGATCCGGACGGTCCTGAAATCGGCGTTCTCGGTGCGCCCCGCCGCCCTGCTGTCGAACGCCGCGGCCTGGTTTCACCGTCACCGGGTCACGCGGGAGGACCTCAACGCCTTCTGGGCCTCCCTGAACCGGATGCGCTGGACCCGCGCCAACCCCCTCTGGGCGCCCTTCAACGCCGCGCGGGAATCGACTCTCATGCTCTACTTCCTGCTTCAGATGTTCTACCTCGGCGGCGTCACGCAGGATGCCTGGCGCGGCCTGTCCGTCACCTGAGCCGGGGTCCGGGCGCGGGACCATTCGGATGATCGCCGTCGCCGGTCGATGAAACGCGCCGGCCCCGGCACCCGGTTGCCACCGCACAGAGCGATCACCCCGTCCCGGGCCCCCCGACGTCCGATTCGGGGGCGGGTCCCGGCTGCCGGCGACCCGCCCGTCGTCCAGGCCCGGCACGCCGTTTCCCGTCCACGCAAGAGGCCCCCGCCATGAGCGGCCGCGTCCTGGAGCCGGTCGAGGTCGAGGCGCCGCTGCGGGCGGAGATCTTCGGCCTGGCCCAGCTCCAGAGCCACGCCCAACACCTGGCGCGGAATCACGCGACCGGCGCCGCCCGGGGGCCGGATTCCCTCCTGCGTCGGCTCCGCGAGAACCAACAGGTCATCGAGGAGGCCTACCAGGTCGTCTCGGGCGCCGTCGCGCAGGGGCACCCGGTGGCGCCTGCCGCCGAATGGCTGCTCGACAACCGGCACGTGATCGAAGAGCAGATCCAGGTCTCTCGGGATCTCCTCCCGACGGGGTACAGCCGGAGGTTGCCGCGGCTGCAATCCGGCCCGCTCGCAGGTTTCCCCTGCGTCTACGAGCTGGCCCTCGAGCTGATCGCCCACACGGACGGTCGGGTGGACGTGCAGAGCCTGTCCGCTTTCGCGGATGCCTACCAGGAGGTCCGGCCGCTCGACCTGGGCGAGCTGTGGGCCGTTCCGATCATGCTGCGGCTGGCGCTGATCGAAAACCTCCGCCGCGTCTCCTACCGCATCGCCTGGCGTCGCCGCAACCGCGACCTGGGCCGGGAATGGGCCCGGCGTTTCATCGCCGTGGTCCGCGAGAACCCCGGCCGGTTGATCACCGGGCTGGCGGACATGGTCCGGGAGGGCCCGCGGCTGAACACGCCGTTCCTGGCGGAGATGAGCGCGGCCCTCCAGGGCCAGCACGCGGCCCTGGCCCTGGTCCTCAACTGGTTCGATCAGCAGCTTGCTGAGCGGGGCCAGACGATCGAGCAGATCCTCCGGGCCGAGAATCAGGACCAGGCGGCCGACCAGGCCTCGATCGCCAACAGCATCACCAGCCTCCGGCAG
>CAYUME010000509.1:253-4340 GCA_964445475.1 uncultured Planctomycetia bacterium | reverse complement strand
GTCGACGGCCGGGAGTATGTGTCCGAGCCCTTCGAGCGGTTCCTGTTCGACGGGGAGGTCTTCGAGCGGGAGATCCAGCTGGTCCCCCGGGCAAAATGATCGGGGGCTGCCGCCGTCCCATGATCCCGTACTTCGGCCCCCATGCCACTTACGCCCTGTTCCAGATCGTCGCCGCCCTCGTCTTCCTCGGTGTCACCTCCCTCGTGCTGCACAGACGGCGGTTCCCCGTCATCCATCCCGTCGCATTGGCGGCGCTTTACCTTCTCTGCAATGTCGTCGTCGCAAAGGTCTTCTACGACCTGTTCCGGACGGATCGCTCCCACGGGCTGTGGAATCATCCGGCGATCGCGCACCTCCGGGAGGGCGGCTACTGGGGCTGGCCGATCGCCTTCCTGCCGGCCGTCCTGGTCTACGCCGGACTGTCCCGTCGGAGCGGAGAGGGGATCTGCTCGAGGCCGTCGCCTTCGCCCTCCCTCCGACCCTGTTCTTCCAGATAATCGCCTGTTTCATGGCCGGTTGTTGTCATGGCGGCCCCTCCGGTCTTCCGTGGGCGGTCGCCTTCCCGGCCGGCTCGGCCTGCTCCCTTCCCGGGACGCCCGTTCACCCCGTGCAGCTCTACGATGCGGCTTTGATGCTTCTCCTGTTGATCGTCTTGAGGATATCCCGGCAAGCGCGCTTCGGGCTATGCGGGGCTCGCCTCTTCTGGCTCTTCGTGGCCGGGTATGCCCTGGCCCGCTTCACTCTGCGAAGACGGATGTGCCGGGCGGACACGGGGGCGGATCCTGATCCGTGTCCAGCCCATCCATCTGCGGCTCCCTCTCTCGCGGGGGGATCCCCGGCTTTAGGAGAGGATCGCGCCCGACCAGAGGCGCTCAAGGAAATCGCGCCAGGGCAGGATCTCGATCCCCTCATGGACGCGGGGAGCCCGCTCGTTCGAGACAACGACCGCTTTTCTCGGGCGGTTATCCTCCCGGAACGCCTTGAGGGCCCGGAGGTCCGAGGGATCCACCCGGGAGGCGCCTTTGACCTCGATGGCCACCTCCGCGGCCCCCAGGATGAAGTCCACCTCGAGGCCCGTCTTGGTCCTCCAGAAGCGGATCTCGTGGTCCAGCCCCTCGTACGAGCGGTGGGCCAGGAGCTCCATGAGGAGGTAATGCTCGAACGCCTTGCCGAAGGCCTCGCCGCGTTCCTCGGCCACGGTCCGGTGGACCAGTGCGCCGGCGACCCCGACGTCGAAGAGGTAGAACTTCCCGGCTTTCGTGATGACCTGGCGCTCCTGCCGCTTCTTGTAGGGCTCGAGGGGGACGCCGAGAAGGGTGTCCGCCAGGATCTGGAAGTACTCCCGGACGGTCTTCGCATCCACCCCGCAATCCCGGGCGATGTTGGCGTGGTTGACGAGCTCCCCATGGGAGTAGCCCACGGCGTCGAGGAATCGGGAGAAGGCGGGGAGATTCCGTGTCAGGCCCTCGTTGAAGACCTCTTCCTTGAGGTAATCCCGGACGTAGGCGCGGAGGGACCGCTCGTATTCCGTGTCGAGGTAGTGGGCGGGGACAAGGCCCCGGTTGAGAATCTTCAGGAGGTCCGGGGCCTCGAGCTCGGGGAAGGCGAGGGGGCGCATCTCGAACCGCCAGGCGCGACCGCCGAGGAGGTTCGCCCCGCCCCGACGGAGCTTCCGGGCGCTGGAGCCGCAGAGGATGAACCGGGGGGGCCGGGGGACCTCGATCAGGGCGTGGATTTCATCGAGGAGGGAGGGGACTTTCTGGACCTCGTCGATGATGACGGGGGCCTTGAGGCGTTCCGGACCGGTGGCGAGGAGGCGTTCCCTGAGGAGGGCGGGACGCTTGAGGAAATCGAGCATCAGGTCGGTGTCCAGAAGATCGAAAGTGAGGCTTCCGGGGAAGGCGTTTCTCAGGTACGTGGTCTTCCCGGTCTTGCGGGGTCCCCAGAGGAACGCGGAACGGCCTGCCGGAAGGTCGATTCGGAGACGCCTGGGGAGAATATCCATTATTGACAGTGCTCCTATATGGTGATACTAAACTGGAGTATACTCCATTATGGAATTCCATGTCAAGGCGGACACTTGAAGGGCGGGATGCCTTGTCCGCTTTCCATTCCGCCGCCGTTCTTTGTCGCTTGCGCACCGCAGCCGGTTCGGACATCATGAGCGGCCATGGGTTCGCACCGCCGTTTCGCCACCGCCTTCGCCCTCCTCGGCGCCGCGACGCTCGCGCTGCAGGCCGTCTTCCTGCGCGAGATGCTCGGGGTCTTCTGGGGGAGCGAGCGCGTCGTCGGGGCGGTGCTGGGGAGCTGGCTGCTGCTCGGCGGGCTCGGCAGCGCGCTCGCCCGCCGCGTGCGGCCGGGCCCCGCCTGGCCTGTTGCGCTCCTGGCTCTCGCCCTGCTCGGCCCGGCCACCGTCCCGCTGGTCCGCGTCCTCCCCCGCCTGATCGGCACCGACCCGGGACAGATGCTCCCGTTCTGGACCGGCGTGATCGCGGCGCTCGGTGCGCTCGCGCCCGCGGGGCTCCTCTCCGGCGCGCTCTTCGCGATCGGGGCGCGCGCGTGGGCCGGGGCGACGCCGGCGCCGGGCGGCGAGGGGAGGACCGCTGCGCACGCCTACGTGTGGGACGCCGTCGGATGCGTCGCGGGCGGCCTCGTCCTCACCGCCGCCCTCCGGCTCGGCCTCCCGTCCGGGTTCGACGCGGCGCTCGTTGCGGGGATCGGCGCGGCCGGGGCGGCGGCGGCGACCGCCGACGGACGCCGCGAGGCCCTTCCCGCCTTCGCCGTAGCCCTCCTCCTGATGGTGGCCCTCGGCACGCCGCTCGGACGTGCCGTCGACCGGGCGTCGATGGCCCTTGTCTATCCCGCCGAGACGGTCCTGGCCCGGCGCGAGACCCCCTCCGGTCAGGTCGTCGTGACGCGGCGGCAGGGGCAGACCAGTGTCTACGCGGACGGCCATTTCGCCGGCTCGACGGACGTTCTCCTTCACGCGGAGGAGGTCGCGCACCTCGCGATGCTCCAGCACCCGGACCCGAGGCGCATCCTCGTCGTGAACGGCATCCTCGCGGGACTGGCCGCGCCGGTCCTCCAGCATCGTCCGCAGTCGCCAGACTTCCTCGAGGCGGACGCGGCGCTTCGGGACCTGCTGGAGGAACGGCTGGCCGGGTGTCCGGGCGGGTCGGTCGTCCCGCCCCTCTTCGGCGACGCGCGGATGCGCCTGCGCGCCTCGCCGGGGACGTACGAGGTCGTCCTGCTTCCCGGCGGCGCGCCGGACACGTTCTCGCAGGCCCGGCTGATGAGCGCGGAGTGCTTCCGCGAGGCGCGCGGCGCGCTCCGGCCGGGCGGCATCCTCGCCTTTCCCGTCCCCGGCTTCCGCAGCTTCCAGAACCGGCCGCACCGGCTCGTGCTCGCGTCGATCCGCGCGTCGCTCCGCACCGCCTTCCCCTTCGTCCGCGTCATGGCCCTCGAAAGCGGGTTCCTCTTCGTCGCATCGGACGCGCCGCTCCCGCCCGCGGCCGACCTCGTGCGTCGTTGGGAGGTCCGCGGCCTCAAGGCCCGCGAGATGGTGCCGGAAGCGATCGGGTCGGCCTACCTCGGACCGGCCGACCACCGGCTCGAGGCGGCGCTCGACGGGGAGGCGGACGTCCGCATCTCCTTCGACAGCGAGCCGGTCCTCGTCGGCTACCAGACGGCGCTGGCGGAGGCGACGGCGGACGGCCGCGTGTCGGCCTGGGGAAGGCTGCTTCTGGAGCCCGCCGGCACGCGGGGGCCCGCGGTGCTGGTTGTGCTGGTGTTCGGCCTGGCGCTGGTGCTCGTCCCGCTGCGGCGGCGGATCTCGGGCCCTGGATCCGGCGTCCCGGTCCCGGCGGGGCCTGCGGTCCGCGCGGCCTTTCTCGCCGGGCTTGCGGGGCTCGCCCTCGAGGTGCTCTGGCTCGACGGATTCCAGGTCGCGCGCGGGAACCTGTACGGCGAGCTGGCCGCGATGCTGGCGATTTTCATGGCGGGAGCGGCCGCGGGACGCGGGCTCGGGGCCGGTCCCGACGGCAGATTCCTCGCGACCGCGTCGTCTTCCCTGGGCGACAACGTCCGC
>CAYUME010000509.1:0-243 GCA_964445475.1 uncultured Planctomycetia bacterium | reverse complement strand
GCCGGCCAGGATCACGGTGCGTGGCACCCAGCCCTGGCCGCCGGGGCCGGATGGCTGATCGCGGGAGACTCCGGGCGGGTTGTTCTGCTGGTGGGCGCGAACGTGCTGACGGGCGCCGCGGTGGGATGGACGTTCGCCGCGGCGGTGCGGTCCGGCGAGGGAAGGGCGGGCCTCGTGTATGCCGCCGACCTTGCCGGCGCCGCGACCGGGAGCGTCCTGACCGCCGGGCTGCTTGTCCCCCTC